>JAIOQL010000057.1 GCA_021413405.1 Leptospira sp. | reverse complement strand
TTTTTCAGAAAGTCTTTCTAAGATGACAAGATTCAGAAAAAGCTGCGGCACGTTAGCCGAACAGGCTCATGGCTGTTCTATTCAATACCAACCGCTAAATATGCTTTATGATTCTTCCACTGGAAGGGGATGATAAAAACGGGTAACTTGAGAGGCAGATGGACATTGAGGTCCTTACCCGTTATCACCATCGGTATGGAAATCATGAAATCCTGCACAAAAGAACTCTGTGCACTTCCGGAAATATTGTTAGCAATTTCGCCTATCACATCGACCCGGAATGCTTCATCCGCTTCCTGTCCCATTGCCTTAATGAGATCATTTAGCATCGGTGTAGTCGCTGTGACATAGATACAACCTTTCCGTCCTCCGGAAATTCCAATGGCTCCGACATAATCGAGCATTAGGAAATCAGAACTCTGCGGATACGGAATCCCTACCGTTGCCTCAGTCCCGTCTATTTGTCCAAAATAATTCATGGTTCCGTGAATAAAAGCTTTCAATTCTTCTACTTTCATCTGGATGCTCCCATAATTTTATTCAGAATCTCAGCCAGATCTTCCTCTTTCCAGGGTTTCAACAGGTAAGCATAGGCTCCCAGGTTAACTGCTTTCACTACAGTATTTTTGCTGTTGAGCGCAGAGATCATGATTATTTTAGCGCTTGGTTTTATTGCGAGCATTTGCGCCAGTGCACCGATCCCGTCCAACTCAGGCATTGTGATATCGAGCGTGACAATGTCCGGAAGATGCTTCTGAAATAATTCTACTGCTACTTTACCGTTATTTGCTTCCGCAACTATTTCCAGTTTTGTCTGTTTGATAAACCGTTCGATAGATTTCCGGACGATCATTGCATCATCAACGATCATAATTTTCATAATTTCTCCTGCTAAGTTTGAAGCAATTTCATAGGAAATGTAAATTTAAATTCAGTGAAACGTCCGATTGCAAAATTAATACTCAGACGACCCCCGATTTTTTTTACCCTTTGCTTTATGATATCCATTCCCATTCCACGGCCTGCGTGCATCGTCAAATCCTGTGATGTTGAGAATCCCGGATCGAATATCAATTTGATCAATCGTAGACTTTCCCATTTCGCAAGTCCGTGTTCAGAATCTTTTTCCAGTTTCAATGCCCTTGCACGGATTGCATCGAAGTCAAATGATTTTCCGTCATCACGAAATACAATGATGTAATTGTTTCCTTTCGGCAGCATCGTAACAAATATTGCTCCGCTCTCAACTTTCCCGGATCCAATTCTTGTTTCGGGAGTTTCAATTCCGTGAGTTATAGAATTTCGTGTCAGTTGAACAAGAATGTCCCGCAATACGTATGCATACTTGTTTGATACCCCGGTGAAATCCGGAGTTATGAAGTCCATCTTTACTTTTTTTCCCTGCTCTTCCGCAATTCTCTCTGCAAATTCCATCGTTGCGTTAGGCAGTGTCGAAAGAGCCGATTCATTTTCACCGGTCTTCCCCTGGAATGACCTGATTCTTTTGATCAGCTCCTGCATCCCTTTGTAAACTTCCTGAAGTCTCGCAAGTTCAAAGGCAATTGGCAAAAAATCTTCAGATGAGATTTCTTTTTTGTCCCGCAAAACAATTACTTTCTCTTCGAACTCGTTTGCTTTTTCAGCGAGAAATTTCAGATCAACCATTGCGGAATTGCCTTTTATAGAATGAACTGCCCGGAATATTGCTTCAATTGTTTGCAGCAGATCTTTGTGCTGCTCTTCGTCACGCAGAACTGACTCTATGACCGAAAGTTCAGCTTCTACACCTTCGATGAAATCCTGAAGCAATGCCGGGCCGATATGCAAAATAGAAAGCATCATTTGTGATTCCTGCTCAGACTTCACCTGAATTTCATGTAATTGACGGGCAAGTTCCACTTCCCTTGTAGCGTCTTTTATGCTTATCAGAAAGTCTGTTTTATTGTGCGCCTGGATTATCCGTTTAAAATCAAATTCCAGATGTTTTGTCAGGCTGTTTAATCCTGTTTGAACAACAGCTTCCACACGTTCCAGAGGATTGAGTTCACGAATATTTTTTTCGAAGACGTTTTCGGATGAAATCATTTTCAGAAATTCATCCACCTCTTCGATTTTTGCAGGCGAAAAATACGGTGATAGCACATCCGTAAATTTCTTCCCGGACAACGGAGTCTTTGTCAGAATTTTTTCAACGGCTTCCGACTGGTGTTCTCCTACAAAATATCCGTCTGCTTTTTTATGGATGACAAATAACCCTTCCTCGACGGCATTCATGATTGTATCCTGCTCATTCTTTGCAATATTCAGTTCTCTCCGGATATAAAATTCCTTCCAGATCAAACCTGATTGGACACGATTGATTGCGACAGCGATCACAGCAGTAGAAGACAGAAAATAAATATTATTAAGCAGTATGCTGTTTGTAAATGGATTTGGAAAAATAATATTGAAGAACAGATAACTTCCAATAACGAGCAGCGCATTGATTACAGCATTGGCAAAACCCCATGGAACCATAACAATACTGGCAAACATCACCAGGTTTAACCCGGCATAGTAACTGGAATCAAAACCTCCCAGTTCTTTGGTCATAAGTGAGATCATAATCCCAACCGCGATTGAAAAAAAATAACCGTGAAAGGTCGAATAGGCAGATGGTTTCGTATAACGTAGTATAAAATGCTGAATCAAAAGCAGGATTGTAACGACTCCGCGGTATGTGGCGAAGCTCGGAATTTTCGTTGCGGGAATCATAAAATAATCCAATGCCAAAAAAATAGGGATCAGAATAAAGCCAACAGCAGTGAGTGTCTTCAGCCAATTATGACGGATTTCTTCCAGGTAGGAATCAAATTCCTGCACATCCAGCGATTTCACTTTTTTCTTTATCATCATAAGCGATGCAAATTTTAAAACAATTATTGCGAAATTGAATAGACTGGCGGATTGGCAAGAGATCTGACAGGAAGGTCAGGCAATACCTGACCTTTCCTTACTATCTCAATTGGTTAATGGAACGCAAGCAATTTTACTGATTGTAGCCTGTTTATCTGTTTTATTCGTAATAAAAGAGGATTTATCACCGTAATCGGTCAGTTTGTTAGAATGTCGTCTAACGTTTCTTGAATCGGTGACGTTCGCAAAGACTTTTACAAAACAAAATGAAAGATCCGGGCAAAAAAAAGGCCGTCGTGATGACGGCCTTTGGGACGAATCCGAATCTCTTATGGATTAAGGATAAGAGATATCGTCGTCACCTGTGTGGGTGAAGGTTACTGCGGCCGCACCAGTCGCATTGACAGTAACTCTGCCATTTCCGGTGTTGGTAACAGTTACAGCACCGGTTGCATTGCTGTTGATTGTCATTGTACCGTTCCCGGTGTTGGTTGCTGTAAGCACTCCACCGTTATTTACAATGTTGATTGTTCCAGTTCCAACTTCAGTTGCTGTTACAAGTCCACCATTGTTTTCAACATTGATGAAACCGGCACCTGGAGCTAAGACCACATTTCCTGGAGATGTACCTGTAATGGTAGTTGGAGGCACTACAACTGGAGGAGGTGGGATTACAGCCTGAACCCCCTCAACGTTGATCACTGTGTTTACCATCGTAACCGCTGCAAAAAGTCCCAAAGCTCTTCCGTTTAGTGTTGTTAAAGCCTGGTTTCCTGCTGTAGAGAAAGTCATTCCTGCACTTGCAATGATTGTTCCTACCATCGTTCCGCCGCCTGCTCCATTGATTGTAGCTGCACTTCCAACCTGCCAGTATACATTCTTGGCCTGTGCACCGTTGATCAGTTGAACACTTTGCGCAGCTGTTGGTTTACCTACAGTCAGCGAACTGGCCATCTGGAAAATCCAAACCGCATTTGCATCTCCCTGTGCATCAAGAGTCAGATCCGATCCTGTAATCAGAAAAGCACCGGAGGCAGATTTGTATACACCCGGAGCAAGTGTCAGACCACCCAGTTGTCCTGCACCCGGATCCATTCCATCAGGTCTTGAAGCCAGGTCATTGTATGCGGTTAACGCATCAGCGGCTACCGAAGTTGCCATCGCAAAAGTTTCTACGGTTCCTTCTTTACAAAGAACTCCAAAAGCAGGAGGAACGTTTGTGTAATTGATTCCACTCACGTATCCTGAATTCAGCGGCGTTTCCGTGTATCCGCAGGTCAGGTTGTGAAAACCGGTGATCATTGTAGAAGCACCGGTCGTTCCCATGTCTCCGGAAATTGCAGTCTTTGTTCCTGCGTTCGTTATTCCTGCACCGCCGCCAAAAACAGCGAAGCTTGCTGCTGATCCAAGAACAGGTGCACTGATTGATGCCGGTGCTATTGCCAACAAGGCAAGGAAAGATTGCGAATTTTTTTTGCCATCCCCGCTGCCCGCGCAAGTAGCCATAAAGGAAGCCATTGCCAGCATTCCGATCCCGCCTACTATCTTTGTTTTCATATTCGTTTGTGTTTTCACTTTGATATCCTCTTTTGAGGAATACATTGCATCAATCGTGCCATGTGAAAAAGAGAGGATGTTCGTTAAAAAGTGGAAATAGATTCTGAAATTCGGTGTATTCCGGGTGTATTCTCCTGCTTGCGAAAATTTTTCGTCCGGTTTTTCCGGACTATTCCGATTTTTCCGGAATATCTGACTGGGATTTGATACCATGCTTTTTTAATAATTCATACAACCGTGCCCTTCCCAGACCGGAAATGTTCGATACCATTTCGAAATCTCCATTGCAGTGATCGAGGAGATCTTTAAAGTATTTTCTTTGTAGAGCGCTTGTCCCGGACCGTTTATAAGTATTCCAGGTAGGAAGAGCTCCATTCGTTAGAATCTGAAGAACATTTGTTTCTGCTTCCGGTCCCGTCCCTTGTTTTTTATCAACCGCATTTCGGGTCACTGCTACCCGGATATTCACAGGAAGATGAATTGGATACAATACCTGTTCTCCCAACCCGCTTGAAAATGCATGTTCCAGCGCACCGATCAGTTCGCGGACATTTCCCGGCCATTCATATAGAGTGAGTGTCTCAAGAAAATCCGGTGTAAATCCCTTGGCCGCTGCCCGGTATTTTTCGGACAAACGGTCAATGAAATGAAGTATCAGTTCCTCGAGTGAAGTTTTCTGATTTCTAAGTGGTGGGATTTCAATATGAGAAGAACTCATACGGAAGAACAGATCTTCCCGGTATGTTCCTTTCTCTACCATTTGCGAAAGATTTTTATTGGTAGCGCTCACGAGACGAAAATTCGCCTGGATTTCGTTTAAGCTTCCAACAGGACGGAATGTTTTTTCCTGCAGTACCCTGAGAAATGTTTTTTGAACGCTCATGGGCATTTCACCGGCTTCATCGAGGAAAAGTGTACCTCCATCTGCTTCCTGGATAAGTCCTGTCCTATCTTTATCAGCCCCGGTGAACGCACCTTTCTTACTTCCAAAAAGAATACTTTCTACTATTGTATCTGTGAGTGAAGCGCAATCTACAATTACAAACGGACCTTTTACCCGTGTGCTGTTCCTGTGAATTGCATGGGCAAAAAGTTCCTTCCCGGTTCCCGTTTCTCCGGTAATCAGAACACTGGCATCAGAAAGTGATGCACGTGCAACGACATCGAGAATTTGGATTATCTCAGGACTATTTCCGATAATACCTATGCGATCTACAACAGGACGCGCCGTTTTTTTGGATTGCTCGTGGTAATCAATCGCCCGATTCAAAATGAGTTTGATTTCTCTCGGTGAAACAGGTTTCAGAAGAAAATCCCAGGCACCACTTTTGAGTGCTTTCTCTGCCCGGTCGGAGTCGCCTGTTCCGGTCAGAACTACTATTTCTGCACGCTCCTCCTGTTTGCGAATCTCCGGGATCAAGGAGAGACCATCCCCGTCCGGCAGGCTCAGATCCATGAACACGATATCAAAGATTCCTTCACTCAAACATTTGAGGGCTTCACTCACCGATCCTGCTCCGGTAGAAACCGCACCAACAGATTCTGCGATAGCCTGCACCGATCTGCGGACTATTACCTCATCTTCGACAATAAGGATTCGCGTGGGGGTCGAAGGGATTTTATTCATTGTTTGATTTATATAAATTTAGCTTTATCTGAAAATTTGGTCATTACGAAACGGTTGTAATTCTGAGTCTTTCGACTTCGTTCAGGATAATTTCCGCGAAGAATCTATTTTCAATTAGCTTCTTCACTTCGCCCTTCGGGCTGTTCAGAATGACAGCATTGCGTGAGATTTTGCTTTCGCTCTTCGCAACGACTTCATACTTTATAGGTAACATAAATTATTTGCCTGTTCCTTTTTTTAAAAGAAGCAGGGTCATATCATCCAATTGTATGTCCTGAAAATCTGTAATTGACGTAAAAATTTTACTTCCAAGCTCACGAAGAGGAAGATGTGCATTTGCCGAAAGCATTGCCATTAGTCTTTCTTCGCCATACAGATCCTGTTCTTTATTTTGTGCTTCTGTCAGGCCATCTGTATACAATAGAACAATGTCTCCCGTTTTCATAGGTATCCGATGATCCTCAAGTACTGAACTGAGATCATCTGTAATCCCCAGCCAGGATCCTTTCGTTTCTATTTCTTCCACTTTCTTTTCTTTTGCCCGATAGATCATTACATCCGTGTGTTTGCCAGAGACGAGCAAATGGTCTGATTCCAGTCTGAACAGGATCATTGTCATATAACGGTCAGTTGAAAGCCGTGCGATATTTTCTTTGATTACACGGTTTGCCTGGGAAAGAACTTCGGAAGGACGAAGAGTAGATCGTTGCTGGACAATAGCCTGGATCGCTGTTTGCGCCATCATCATGATCAGACCTGATTCAACTCCGTGGCCTGATACGTCCCCGATTCCGACCCATTTCTCTCCGTTGGGAGCATCAATTATATCATAATAATCACCACCCACAGAATCTGCCGGAACCATTAGAGCTGCGACTTCATAATCACCAATCTCAGTTCTTTGCGGAAGCAATGCAGTCTGTATCATTTTTGCTAATTGCATTTCGCCCCAGAGAGCGTCTCTTGCACGAAGAACTTCGGCACGGGATTCATCCAGATTTAAATTCGCTCCCAGAAGTTGTGCCCTCAAAAGATATTCCGAACGGACCAGTTTGAACCTGACCCAGGAAAATGCAGCTGTAATGATAACTGTGGATCCGAGAAAGTACAGATTATTCACGAGTATCCTTGTATCAAATGACTGGCCTGAAAAAACATTGAATCCGAGATAAAGCAGAATTACGAGAACTCCGTTCAGCAAGGAATGAATCGGACGCCAGGAAAGAAGCATATTCACAGCCATTATGATCAGCATGAGACCGGCGTAGTAGCTTGAATTAAATCCTCCAAGATCCACTGTCATCAGAACGATCATTAAACTGATCAGGGCCGAAATCGTATATCCATGAAGAGGATAATACCTGTTCGGGATCGTAAAACGTATCAGTAAATATTCCAAGAGAACAAGAACCGTAGTTGCTCCCCTGTAAATGGAGAAACGGATATGCAGCTCAGGCGGCTGTGTAAAATAATCCAGTAGTAAAAAAAACGGAATGAGAGTTGCGGCTAAAAGTGTGAGTACCTGCGTCCACTCACGGACAATTCCCTGCAAATATTTTTCGAAATCCTGGTCTACCTGCGAATTTATTATTGTATTATC
>JAIOQL010000277.1 GCA_021413405.1 Leptospira sp. | reverse complement strand
ACTTTAGCGATTTTCATCACATCACATATCCGGGCATGATCAAAATGAATCCTGTATATGGAAAAGAAATTATTTCCTTTCTTTGATCGCTGTTTCAGTCAATCTTTTCCTTGTTTTCAGAGGGTCATTTTTAAAGTCTGGTATTACGTTCTGCTCTTTCATAATTTTACGGGCGGTTGAATTTTTTTAAGAATAAGGATCTGATATGAGAAAAGTTAAGATCGGTATTTTGGGGGGAACTGGTTCAGTCGGGCAAAGATTTGTTCAATTGCTTGAGAATCATGAGTTTTTTGAAGTTGTCTCCATCGCGGCGTCTGAGAGAAGTGCCGGGAAGTTGTATGGGGATATTATGACATCCCGTTGGAAAATTTCCGGAGATATTCCTGCTTATGCCAGGAAGATCAAAGTTGTTTTGCCAAAGCCTTCAGAAACTCCGGATGTGGATCTTGTTTTTTCCGGGCTTGACAGTGATATTGCAGGTGAAGTTGAAACTGATTACGCAAATTCCGGTGTGATGGTTATATCTAATTCAAAAAACCATCGGTATGATAACGACGTTCCTATTTTATCTGCTGAAATAAATTCGGAGCATCTTGATGTTCTATCATTTCAGAAAACAAAAGGTAAAATCGTTACCAATTCAAACTGCACGATCATGGGTGTAACGATAACTCTTAAACCACTTCTTGAAAAATTCGGCATTGAATCTGTCTTTCTGGTGTCCATGCAGGCGATTTCTGGTGCCGGGTATCCGGGTGTTCCGACAATGGATATTCTTGGTAACGTAGTTCCGCATATTGGCGGCGAAGAGGAAAAAGTCCAGATGGAACCACAAAAATGCCTTGGTAAAGTCAAAGATGGACAAATTATCCCGGCAGACTTCAAAATTTCTGCGCATTGTAACAGGGTTCCGGTTTTTGATGGCCATACCGTTTGTGTTTCTGTAAAACTTAAGACGAAAACGACCGAGAATGATATAAGAAAAGTGTGGGCAGAATTTCAGGGTGAACCGCAAAAATTGAAGCTTCCATCTGCACCGGAAAAAGTGATCGACTATCGTACTGAAATTGATAGGCCTCAACCCCGTCTGGATCTGATGAACGGAAAAGGTATGACAACTACAGTAGGAAGACTCAGGCCTGATCCGATACTTGATTTTAAGTATGTTGTTCTGAGTCACAACACGATTCGCGGTGCAGCCGGTGCGGCAATTCTCAATGCTGAGTTATTGTATAAGAAAGGTTTGATTCCGGTAAGCTAACTTTTCAGAATAATTCCGGATTTCAGGAATACGCGGCTTCAGATACTGGCCATAATGGAGCCTAAAGATATGTTTAACGGAAGGTGGTATATCATTGTTAGACAGTAATTTACAGGAACTGCGGGTCATGGATTATTCCACCGCATTGCAAACCGTGCAGAGCCTGGAGTCCCGTGGAGATTTTCAGTTTAAGGGAATTCATAAGATGTTTCTCCAGGTTGCAGATTGGACAGAGAAATATCTCGCAAACAGGATCCTCCCGAATCTTGATCAGATAATCCGGGAAGTAAGTCTTGAAAAGGAAAAAGGGGAACTCTTCATGAAAGAGTTGTGCTTCCGGTATAACCCTCCGATTTTCAAAAAAATTGTTTCCGTTGAATTTGATCCGGCCGGGATTGGACCACAGGAAGATATCAATACATTCTTGCGTAGATCAACTGTTTTTGCCCGTCCGTCAAACCTGGATTCAGGTTCTGCCCATAGATATGTAAATGGAGTAAATGAAGCAAGCCTTGCCTCTATCAAGCGCTGGCTGGGCGCCCACCGGGTTCTCAAGCCCAAAGAGGTTTTCATCGAGTTTATCATAAGCAAAATCAGGGACAACAAACTGAATGAAACTTATGCGTCATACGAAATTGGAAAACTTTTTTCATGCCAGTATGATACTACGAAAGAATTGCGCGAAGTAACGGTTAACATAAATCTCAAACCTATTCTGAAAAAACTCGTGTCCGAGAAGCTATTGTATTTTTTCAGGAATGACAGTGCGTCCAAATCCGGCAATAAATCGGTTTTCCTTTTTAATAATAAGGATGAGATCATGATTCGGGTTGAGGCATATCTGGAATATATGAAAACGGTAATTGTCCCCGAGCTGCAAAAGATTGGAGTTATTGGAGATGTCGGGGAAGAGGACTACGAAAATTTCCCTGAGCTTGCAAAAACGATTAGAAAGTGCCGGGAAACTCGTTGATCTTTCTCTTATCCGGGTTCAGGGAGAACCTTTGACACCCGAACTGGTTCAGCTTGTAATTTCAAATGATCAGATTTGTTTTACCGAATACAGCGACCATAAAAATTATTTTGAATATGTTCTACATAAATCCTGTATTCCACAGGCAATAGAATTCGCTAAGCTTCTTTATAAAAATTCCAATAACGACACTGAAATCAGAATATTGGCAAGAATGAATATCGGTGAGCTGGTTTCTCCCGAGCAGAAGAAAGATTTTGAACAACATGAACTGAAAAGTCTGTTCAAATACCTCTCCTTTTTTACAAGGCTCTGGAGATCGATTTTTGGGAATGTCGTCGTTCACAAGTTTGAGGCAAACCAGATCCGTGCCAGGCAGGAAGTGTTGCAGCGTCAACGTATCCAGCAGCAAAAAATGAAAAAAATGGAGGAGGAAAAAACCAGGATTGCTGAATCCAGAATGAAAATTAAAGCTGAAAAATCCGGGCAGGATGCCACTAATGAAGAAACTGAGGAAACAGAAACTGAAGAAACAGGAGCCTCCATGAATCCCGAACAGGAAAAAGAAGTAAAAGAGCAAATGCAGAATTTAGTCAACATTGTTGACGAAGGCTGGAATGCGGGGATCTATCCCGACAGGACCTTTCTTTTGCAAAACTTGAAAGGGAAAATGACAGAAGAACAACTCGTCATGTTTCTCAAGAAATATTCACAGAAAGAATTATATTCTTTTATAATTAAAACCCACACTGAAAAATTTCCCTGGCCGATACTGATCTCAAGGCATTATTTGAAGAGATATGGAAGAAAGCTTTTAGATAAAGCCAAAAAAGAATCGGATGAACAAAGATCGGGCCTGATGCCTAATCAGGAAAAATTTGATATCTCTTCTGCGATTGAGGATTTTTTGGAAAGAACCCTCCCGAAAATTTAATTCCGGATAATTAATAAATGGAAAATCAGCCAAAATTCAGAAAAACGAAAATTATATGTACCATCGGTCCCGCTAGCGCAGATTCGGAAGTAATCCGCGGTCTCGCAAATGCCGGCATGAATATTGCGAGACTCAACATGTCTCATGGGGATCACAAATTTCACGGAGATATTATAAAGAAAATAAAAAATCTGAATAGAGATCTGAAATATCCAATCGCAATCATGCTTGATACCCAAGGTCCGGAAATCAGAACTGGTGAAGTCCAGGCGGAACTTGATCTGAAGGTGGGTGAGACGTTTACCTTTCATGTCATTCCGGGTCGGGAGTCAGAAGAAAAATCTGTTTTTGTGAATTATACGGACATTGTTAACGATCTCAAGGTTGGAGACAGGGTCACTGTTGATAATGGTCTGATAAATCTTGTTGTTCTGGAAAAATTTGAAAAAGAACTCGTCTGTAGAGTCGTTGATGGTGGAAAGCTTGGGAGCAGAAAGCACATAAATCTTCCGGGTATACGGGTGAATATGCCATCCATTACTCCGAAGGATCAAAAGGATATATTATTCGGTCTTGCAGAAGACATAGACTTCATTGCACTTTCATTCGTCAGATCTCCCGACGATGTTATTCAGCTCCGCAAAATTATCGATGATCACAATGGTCACACTCAAATCATTGCAAAAATTGAGGACCAGGAGGGGGTTAAAAATTTCAAGGAAATCATCACCGTTTCTGATGGAGTTATGGTTGCCCGCGGGGATCTCGGGGTTGAGGTTGAAATTGAAGAACTGCCGATTATTCAAAGGAAAATTATCAAAGAATGCACGATGCAGGGCAGAAGGGTGATTGTTGCAACACACCTACTGGAAAGTATGATTCATAATCCATCTCCAACGCGGGCAGAAGTAACAGATGTTGCGAATGCGGTTTATGAGGAAGTGGATGCAATCATGCTTTCCGGAGAGACCGCCAGTGGCAAATATCCTGTAAGATGTGTTGAGATGCTTCATAAGATTGCATTGCGTGTTGAATCATCAGGTGGGATTGGCTTCGTGAATAATAGGATTCCTGTTTCCAAAAAGGAAGAGCTTGCGCGGTCCGCTGCCCAGCTTGCTGATGCCTTAAAAACGCCGGCAATTATTGTAATAACGAGACGTGGAACAACGGCGACTAACGTAACAAATTTTCATCCTTATTATCCGGTGATTCATGCGTTTACAAATATGACTTCTATTAGGAGGAAACTATGGATGAACCGGGGAGTTTTGCCCTATCGCGTTGATTTTTCAAGCGATCCGGAGAAAACAATAGTGAATGCAATTGAGACTCTGAAAAAAAGTGATATGGTTTCCATTGGGGACCAAGTAGTGATTCTTTCCGATATTATTGCCGGAACAGAGAGAGTTGATACAATTCAGATCCGGGATGTCAAATAGAATTGAAGCGTTCTTATGCCGATGGCGGCGTACCCTGGCGAGAAAAAAATTCAGTCAACTTGTCCAGAAGACCCAATTCCTGAATTCCTTCGAGGATTAATTTTGTATAACTCACTTGTGTCTTGATTCGTTCCAGGTCGAGGCGAACATTCAGTCGTTTAATATGCAAGAGCATTTCTAATTCGGTTAGACTCATATTCTCCGGATGCTTCCCGGTAAATTCATCCTGACCACTGAAAGGATTTATTCTTGATCCCATAGTTGTTACATTTTCCGGATTTTGCGAATTAAAAGAATTAAGAGGAAGAAAGAAAGTAATGCGAAGCTTCCACCCATTGCCAGAGATGCTAATACCGGATCATTGTTGAAAAAATGAAGGTAGCTGATAAAAACGGATGCTACAAAAAAGAGGAATCCGGTAAAAAGAAACCCGAGAAGGAAATAAAGAATGCCGAAAATGAAAATGGTCTCTTTAAATTTTTCCCGGATTATCTTTCTGGCATATATCA
>JAIOQL010000276.1 GCA_021413405.1 Leptospira sp. | reverse complement strand
GGCCAGCGCAAATTTTCCTTCTTTGAAAAACTTATTTGCTGAGTTCAGCAATTCTTTTGTTTTTGTCCCTGTCATTTTTTCGATGATCAGGTTCAGATAGGAAGTCGCAGCAGCATTATTTGCATCCTTTTTGAGAATTGTTTCAAAAACATTCTTTGCGGCTTTTAGTTTATCATCGTTGAGCAAATTCACACCGGCTGCAAAAAGGCCTGTGAGTTTCGCGCGATCGGAAATCGATTGTGGTATTTTCAAACCGGATCCAGTTGCATAATCTTCGTTCAGGTAGAAAGAAGTCTGGTCAGAAAGAACCACTCCTTCCTTTTTGCAATTGGAAGAACCGGAAAGAATTCTATTCGCCATGGAAGCGGTAAGCACACCGATTTTTGTATAATCTGCACTAATCCCAAAAGTTGCGCCAGTTTTCACGAGGGATGGAAATGGTGTCATCAATGCAATACTGTTTTTCTTGCAGAATGCGGAGAGAGTATCGAAATTTTTCCGGTTGTAGATCGGATCGCTAACCATATAAAAACCATTTGCTTTTCCGCGCAATGTATCGAGGTAAACGGAAAATTCAGCATCATCTGAGACTTTTTTGGCGGAGAACAAAAGTTTATTTTTGAGATCTGTGTATTCCCCTTCGATTGCAGAGAACCCGCCTTCCTGTGTAGAGTAGGCGGAATAGATATTCCTTGCATCCGGATTTATCTCCCGCAATGTCTGAAAAAATTCATTTACTGATACGTCCATACTGACCCCGCAAAGGGATCCGGATTCGAGTCCGATTGATTTTGGAGAATTTACCATAGTAAAAACAATAGGGGTTTTATTCAGATTTTCCTTTGCTGTTTTTGCGGCAAGCGGACCGACGGCGATGAGGAGCGGAACTTCTGAAGACTCAAGATCACGAAAATACCTCGATATGTCCTGCTGATCCTCATTGAGGATATTCAGATATGTTATGCGAACTTCCGATTCAATGACCGATTGGATTCCATAAAGGCTTTGTTCATAAATTGCATTGTCGAGGGATAGAAGAATCTCAACATATCCTTTGGTTTTGGTTCCGGGTGCGGAAAAAAGAAAATTGCTATTGTAAAAAAAAATGAAAAGGCCGATTGCCACCGGTAAAAAGCAAACACGCACAGGTCTCTCCCTGAAAAATTTTTTCATGATTTAACGGTTTCCGGGTTCAGGTTTTTATGTTTTTCCAGTCTTTGGAGATTTATCTGTGCTGTTCTGAAATTCGGGTTTATTTCCAGGGCAATTTTCCATTCCCTGCGTGCTTCTGCGTAACGGGAAAGCCTGTAGAAAATACTTCCTAAATTATTTCTTGCATGATAATTCTTGGGAGCGAGAGAAAGTGACGATGCATAGTATTCGATAGCTTCATCCATTTTGTCCAATAGAGAAAGACAATTTGCTGCGCGAAAAAGAATCCATGGATTCTCGTTGTCTTTTTTTAGAACAGTTTTGTATTCCTCAAGAGCACCTCTGAAATTCTTTTTCGAATATAACTTGTCTGCGTTCTGGAGAATCGATTCAATTGTCCTGTTTTCATTCCGTGAAGATGGCTTCTTGTGTGCTTCAGTGGCTACCGGAACAGATTTTGAACTCTCAATTTTTACCTGGATCTCTTTGGCATAAATATCTTCAGGGAAAAGTTCGAGCGCACGGTTAATCATAAAGTCTGCCCTTGTGAATACGCTCAATGCGAAATAAATTTCAGCCAGATTTACGAGGTTCAGAAAATGTCCGGGAGAGCGCAGAAATAATCTTTCACCGACATCGGCAGCTTCGTTCATGAAATTCAGATTCCTGTAGCAGGCAGACAGCAGGTAAACACTTTCGTTTGCTCCCGGATTCAGTTCGATAAACTGATTCAGGCATTCAGCGGCTCTTTCATATTCTCCTGTTTCGTAATAAAGTTTTCCCAATACCTGGAGCAAATCTGAGAACTTTGGATTTTCGCGCAGCACTTCTTCTATGGATTGAATCGCCTGTTCTGCATTTCCATCCGCGAGAACTTTGTCAGTGTCTCCATAGTTGAATGGAAGTTCCGGACTTTGTGCCCATTCTTCTTCATCCATAGCCTCGGGATTAAAAATGATTTTTAAAAGAGACAGATCATCAATCAGGTATCCTTTGGATTGAATCGCTTTGAATATGCCTTCCAGGTCGGCATCCGCTTCTTCAATCCTGTACAGAAATTGATTTTCATCTGTATTTATTGTTTCATGATTCGGATCGTCCTCAATGGCAGCGATGTCATCTCTTCCGTCAGAGCCTGTAATCACAATGTCTCCGGGCATCAGTTGAAACATCCTGACGAAGAAACGGTCTTCAATTTCGGGAGTTCCCAGTTTACGGAGGGAAAGTTCCTCTTCAATGAAAGACGCCTTCCCGTCCCGGTAGAGAACCGTCCACGGATGTTCGGCGTTAATATAATACATCATTCCGGATTTATTTTCCACAAGACCCATACATACAGAAATGTACATGGAACCATCGAAGGATCTGAATACATTCTGAAGATCAAGAAACCTCTCTTTGATCCAGACTTCCGGATAAACCTTCTGGTTTTTTGCGATTCGTGAACGCATAATCCCTGCATTGAATACAACACCGAGGACGAGTGCTCCGCCTGCACCCT
>JAIOQL010000118.1 GCA_021413405.1 Leptospira sp. | reverse complement strand
TTAAATCCAAAGGATAAAAGATTCCGGCTCTATATCTTTTATAATACAAGTAGTGAAAAATTAATCTATTTGGAATTTCTTGAACCATATCATACTGCGTTCTGCCTTTTTGATTTTTTTAGAAAAATCCCGCACAGTGGCTGAAAGAAAATTTTGAAATAATTATAAATGTTTTATTCTCTAACACGCAAATTTTTTTTATTTTTGTCGTAATATTTTTTTTAGATTGCAGGAAGAAGTATTGGGGTAATTTCTATGCAAAGACTGATTACGGAAAATTGAAATCAAATCCTGATCGTTTTTACATAGCAGGAGAATTACAATGCGAAAATGCCCCTACTTTTGGGGAAAACTCCTGGAGCCTGCGATGGTTTTTATTTTCTGGATTTTCCCTTTTATCATGTTACAATATTGTAACTCACCTCGATTTGAAAATCCTTGCGACCATAACAGTAGAAATTTCACAAAATTATTGGTTACGAAGGTAGCACTAAATGACGTTTCGGTGCAATGTTCAGTTCCTTTTAATAAAATAACTGGTGGCGGAGGCAGTGATAGCAGCAATGGAGCGAACATCCCAAGTCCAGGTGGCCAGGGAGTGGTTTCTTTTTCCCAGACTTCCCCTACTTCTTTGAATTTAAGCTGGTCTGCGGTTGATAATTCCGGTTCACAATCGGATTTTGAATATATAGTATACCGTTCGACTTCGAATAATATTAGCACTGTTTCGCAAGCCGAAACAAACGGAACGGCACTCAATTCGTACACCCCTGGATTAACATCCCTACCTGTTACTGGACTCGCTCCCGCAACACCTTATTATTTTACAGTTGTGGTAAAAAATAAATCAGGACAGAAGGCAATTTATCAGATGATTTCCAATACAAAATTCCTGTATGTTACAACTGCATCATCTAACGGAAATTTAGGCGGACTCGCTGGTGCCGATGCCACATGCAGTAGTGATGCAAGTAAACCAAATACTTCCACCTATCTGGCCCTCATTGGAGATACAGTCGCGCCAACGCGGATGCCCTGTTCGAGCACACCAGATTGCGTAGGTGTAAGCAGTGCAGAAGCAGTGAATTGGGTTCTAAAATCGTTTACATTATATACACGTCCGGATGGCACTGTGGTTGGTCAAGCGACTGCCGATCGTGTATTGACATCGGTTTCAAATGCAATGTCTGGCGGTGGTGGAAATTTTTGAACCGGAATCGAAAGCGATTGGACTGTCGTAGGCGGGACATTAGATTGCAGTTCATGGATTGGAGGAGGAACTGGAAACCGGGGACAATTGAACTCTGCGGTATATCCCAATTACTTCAGCAGCGGATCTATAGCCTGCGCAGCTTCTGCGAAGTTAGTTTGCGTAGAACAGTGATCCAATTTTAGAAACAGAAACCGGATTTAACAATGATTGCAAAAAAACTGTATAGGAAAAATACTCTCTTGTAGAAAGCAATTTGAAACCAATTCATTCCACAAAAGAATTCGTAGACGCTCTGAGAAAAGAAAAGGAACTTCTCGTTATCAGTGAAGAAGTAGACCCGAACCAGGAACTGGCGGAAATCCAGAGACGTGTTGTTTCGAAAAAAGGTCCTGCCATTTTGTTCGAGAATGTCAAAGGCACCAGGTTCCCAATGGCGACTAACCTATACGGATCTGCAAAACGGATAGAGATTGCATTTGGCTCACGACCCGTCGGGCTCATAAAAAAAATTGCGCAGACAGCGGAAAAGATCATGCCTCCGACTCCGAAAAAAATCTGGGAAGCAAGAAGTCTCGCATTCGAAGCACTCAAAGTCGGTCTGAAAAAAGTTTCAACTGCAGCAGTGCTCGATAATAAAATTTCACCAGTAAATAATTTTGAACTGCCGCAACTGGTTTCCTGGCCAAAAGACGGGGGAGCGTTCATAACTCTTCCGCTGGTTTATACGGAAAGCATAGTGAACGGCAAAGGAAATCTCGGGATGTACCGGATACAATTTCATGATAAAGAAACAACC
Organism: Leptospira sp.; assembly: GCA_021413405.1. Taxonomy (GTDB): domain Bacteria; phylum Spirochaetota; class Leptospiria; order Leptospirales; family Leptospiraceae; genus JAIOQL01. Next base: position 10,688 of record JAIOQL010000118.1, on the reverse strand, counting down.
GGCATGCATATACAGATCCACCGCGGCGGCGGATTTCATCATTTTGAAGCAGAGCAGGCAGGAAAATCTCTGCCTGCACATATTTACGTAGGCGGGCCCCCGGCAATGACGTTAGCCGCCGTTGCTCCAATGCCGGAAGAATTGAGTGAACTGATCATAGCATCTCTTCTTCTCGGAGAACGCCTCAAAATCACGCGAAACCCGGACGTTTCCGTTCTGCCGATTGTCAGTGATTCTGATTTTCTTCTGGTCGGGGAGATCCCCGCAAAAATCCGGAAACCGGAAGGACCATTTGGAGATCATTATGGCTATTACGCCCTGCAACATGATTATCCGGTTTTCAAAGTTAAAAATATTTTTCACCGCAATGATGCAATATGGCCGGCAACCGTTGTAGGACGACCTCCCCAGGAAGATCATTTTATTGCAGAATTTTTACAGGAACTTCTTTCACCTATGTTCCCCCTTGTTATGCCGAAAGTCAGATCTGTATGGGCATATGAAGAATCAGGAGTGCATACGTTAGCCGCCGCTGTCGTAAAAGAACGTTATCCGAAAGAAGCATTCAGTGCCGGCCTAAGGATTCTCGGGGAAGGACATCTTTCCCTGACAAAATGCCTTTTTATAACGAATGAAAATATCGAGCTGAAAGATTTTCGCAATACCCTTATAACAATTCTCGAAAGAGTGAACACAAAAACGGACATTCATATCTTTGCAAATATTTCCCAGGACACCCTGGACTACACCGGTCCCGAGGTGAACAAGGGAAGCAAGATGATCGTTCTTGGAGTTGGCGAGAAGAGAAATAGTCTGAAAAAAAATATCTCCGGAAAAATAAAAAACAGAAATTTTCATACCCCGAGAGTATTCTGCCCGGGAGCACTTGTAGTTTCTGGACCAAAATATAAACGGAATGATTCAGTCGCCAGTGAACTATTGAAGGAAAGTATCACTAAAGGATTTATTTTTGTGTTCCTCGTGGATGATTCAACAGATGCAACAAATTCCGACCAGGATTTTCTCTGGAATATTTTTACGCGGTTTGAACCCGCTGGAGATATATACGGAAAAAAAACAGTGATCCGGAATCACATTGTCTTCGATTCACCCGTCATTTTTGATTGCAGGCTGAAATCCTGGTATCCGGATGTTGTGAAACCGGATCCAAAAATAGTGACCCGTGTAGAAGAAAGATTTGGAAAACTGATCGATGCGCTATAGAAGAAATTTGTTTTTGAATTCACTTTTTCGATATCACAAGGCTTCGGTTAGAAATGGCAAATCCTGATCCAAAGGACCTTGTGGAACGTCTTTCAAAATCTTCCCGTGAAAGTTACCGTGAAGAAGAGCACAAAAAATTGACTTCCCTCTATCCGGAAGAAATAATCAGACCCCAGCTTGAAAAAATTCTGATTGATTTTCCGGAAATCCGGACGGATTTTCTGAAAAAAGGAATCACTTCGTCTATTCTTGGAGCGTTATATGCCTTTCATGACCGGCAGCTTCATCCATTTGCGGATGAACACTACACTGTTTTTTCAAGAATTCATTCAGACATCACACAGGTTTATGGTGAGTATGGGAACTTGATCAACGATCCGGAAATCTGGCTTTTTGAAACTTTTGACTATGGGATCAACCAGGTTTATTATCTGGACTGGCAGTTGTATCTGTCAAAGATGTGCTACTGATTGACTTCATAACAGCAAATGAATTTTGCCACGGGGTACAAAGACACGGAGGTTTCTAAAAAACTTTATCAGACAAATCTCACCGGAAGTGGGAAATTTATGATTCCCGGTGACTCTGTGGTCAGATTTTTTTAGATTTGCAGGAAAGACAGTTTGAAGATGGGAGTCATAGAATTAATAAACGGAGACATTACAAAAATCAGGGCTGACGCGATCGTGAATGCGGCGAACACTACACTTCTCGGCGGCGGCGGTGTTGACGGAGCAATTCATAGTGCGGCCGGACCGGAGCTACTAACAGAATGCAGATCTTTGGGTGGATGCAAAACCGGTGAAGCAAAAATCACAAAAGGCTACAGACTTCCAGCAAAATGGATAATACACACTGCCGGACCAATCTGGAAAGGCGGTAAGAATAACGAACCGGAACTTCTTTCTGACTGTTACCGGAATTGTCTGGCACTGGCCACTCAATATAACCTGAAATCCATAGCATTTCCATCAATCAGCACTGGAGTTTATGGCTACCCGGCAAGCGAAGCCAGTAAAATAGCTATCCGGGAAGTCCGGTCCTTCATAGCCAAAAACCCGGAAATATCAAAAATCATTTTTGTCACCTTCAGCGAAAAAGATTTTATGGTATATAAAGACTTTCTTCTGGAAGAGAAGTAAACGCTTGACAGGTTGAGTAACTCACCCAAAAAGGAAAACTATGCCAACTTACGATTACAAATGCATGGAATGCAGCAAAGTGTTCGAACATTTTCAATCTATCAAATCTGAACCATTGACTCATTGTCTCTGTGGAAAAAACGGGAAGGTGGAAAGACAGATTTCATTCGGAGGAGGCATTATTTTCAAAGGAAGCGGTTTTTATGTTAACGACTACAAGAAAGATTCATCCTCTTCCGCTCCAAAGGATTCCGGTGCGGGGCAGTCATCGCCAGCGCCAACCCCTGCTTCCCCGCCTGTAGCAGCTCCAGTAACAGAATCAAAACCAGTCCAGGACAAAAGCTAATCTTGGGAAGGCTTGCGATCGTGGCCGGTTCGGGAGAACTCCCGCATATCGGCTTCCAGGAAGCCCTTGCACTTGGAGAAGATCCCCTTGTATTTTCAATAAATGAATCGGACTTTGATCCCGGGAAATTCCAGGACAGGCATTTCAAATTTCATATCACAAAGATCGGTGAACTCGTCCGGCTTTGCAAAAAAAATAAAATCGACAGGCTCCTTCTCCTGGGAAAAGTCAACAAGGATGTTCTCTATAAAACTAGAACCTTCGATTTAAAGGCAATTGCAATTCTTGCAAGAATGATCAACAAACATGATTATACAATTTTTAAAGCAATCGCTGATGAACTCGCAAAAGATAAAATTACAGTCGTTTCCCAAAAGAAATACCTGGGACCCCTTTTCCTCCCAGAGGGAAGATACACAAAATGGAAGCTTTCTGCAAGTACGTTAGACGATATAGAATTCGGAATGGGATATGCTGAGAAACTCGCGGATATGGATGTCGGCCAAACGATCGTAGTTTTGAATAAATCAATTGTAGCGGTGGAAGCCGCAGAAGGAACAGATGAAACCATTAGCCGTGGAGGAAATTTAACCGGTAAAAAAGGAGGGTTAGTTTGCAAAAGTGGTAAACGCAAACAGGACGAAAGATTTGATCTTCCAACGGTCGGGTTTCGCACGCTTGAATCTATGAAATCAGCCGGATTATCAACCCTTGCTATCAGGACAGGCGACACAATCGTAGTGAACCCTGACGAATTCATTTCCCATGCAGAAAAACTCAAAATTAATCTTGTAAGTTATGGCTCAGGCGGAATTAATTCAATAAATGGCAGTCACAAGAAGATCCCAAAACAGTAAAATCCACCAAAAGCCGGCTGAATTTCCGACGGCAGAAAAAGTTGGTCCTGTTCTGATCGTTTCCGGTGAACATTCAGGTGACCTGCTCGGCGCCTCCCTGATAAGAGAAATGAAACGCATCACACCTGGCCTTTCCTTTTTCGGAGTTGGCGGGGAAGAAATGAAAAAACAGGAGTTTGAGACTCTTGAAGATATTGAGAATATGAGTGTTGTTGGATTCTCCGGCATTTTATTCAAATATAATTTTTTGAAAAAACTCCTTAACCGGATCGTATCAATAGCAGAAGAAAAAGAATGTCGCTTTGCAATTCTGATCGATTATCCCGGTTTCAACCTGAGGCTTGCGAAGCAGTTGAAAAAAAGCAATATCAGGATTATCTATTATGTTTCTCCTCAGATCTGGGCATGGAAGTTCAACCGGATTTTTACGATTAAAGAAAATGTGGATCTGATGCTTACATTATTCCAGTTCGAAAAGAAGATCTATGATGAATATGGAGTGAATGCGGAATGTGTAGGCCATCCACTTGTTGGCAGAATTAAATCCAAAATGGTTTCAGAAAAGAGAATCGAACCGAAACCTGACACAACTACTATTTGCCTGATGCCTGGTTCAAGAACAAGTGAAATCAAACGTCTCCTACCGGTTATGATCGAGACTGCGATCCGGATAGATGCAGAATTCAAAATAAAAAATAAAAATGTTCAATTCCTTTTGCCAAATGTAAGCATCAAGGATGAATCATTTATCCTGGGCCAGATTTCCATTCTGAAAGAGAAAGGAATCGACATCGAATATTATTTCGATCGCTCCATCAGGTGCATCCAGGTTTCGGATCTTGTAATTCTTGCATCAGGAACGGCCACCCTGGAGGTTGCCTATTTTGAAAAACCGATGATCATTCTTTACAAGGTGAGCCTCCTCACTTTTTTCATCGGAAGCAGATTGATTCGCACACCCTTTATAGGCATTGTAAACATTCTTTCCGGTGAGGAAACCTGCCGGGAGCTTTTGCAAACAGAATGCAGACCGGAATATGTAAGTGAAGAAGTTCTGAATATCCTGAACAACCCGGAATATCGCGACCGAATGATCGAAAAAATCAGGGAGGTAAAGCGTGGTCTTGGTTCAGAGGATGCTTCGAAAAAAGCTGCGAAATTTACTCTAAAACTGATCCAGAATTCTCCGGGTTAACTTTGTTTAACCGGACTACTTCATCATCCCATACACCAAGCCACGAATTTCCTTTTTTTTCCTCATGCAGGAAATAGCCAACCGGGGCCTGGGATGAAGTATTTTTAAACTGGACTGCATTCAAATCAACACGCAAAGCAAGTTCTGTGATTCTCGTATCTTCGAAAAGCATCACTTTCCTGTCGGGCGAGATAATTATTTTTTTAGGAACCGGACTAGGGGCAATTTCCCATGAACCATAGAGAATTTTATAATCAAAATTTTCAGGAACAGAATCAATACCGCTCTCTTTCTTTTTACATAAAACGCAAGAAAAAAGCATTAGAAAGAAAATTAATTTTATTATTTTTTCTGGCATAAATCCCCATTGTCCACAAAATTAAAGACTACCGGAACTTTGTCTTTGATACCATACAGGCTATAGTTTTCTTCCGGATATTTTACTTGCGCATAGCCATTCAAACTGTAAGTTTCACTTTTCAGAACGACGTCTCTTTTATAACCTTCCCCGACATAATTCTCAAACTCATAGGAAAAGGAAAAACTATTTTTATCACCAATCAAGGGCATAGCCGTAATTTTACTGTCAGACTGACGCGACCGGAAAAGAGTGTTTCCCCTCAGTGAGACTTTTCCTGTGATTCGCCTCGATAAAAACACGGCTTCGAAATTATTTCCCCCGGCAGTAAATGCAAAATCCACATCTACAATATCGGAGAGGAGTTTTACTCCGCATAAATTCACTGTTTCATCAGCCCACAGGAGTGTATCCGTTTTCATTCTGAAATCAAAGTATGGTGATTTAGTATTCATATTTCCACGGAGTGTGACACTGGATGGATATTTTTCATAAATTCCACCCGTTAAATTCAGATTTGCAAATCCTTTGGTAATGTCTCCCTGGATTGTCCAGTCCCCGAGGTTAATAAAATCCGCCCGGTTCCTGACTGATTTCAGATCAATGCGGGTGACAAGTTTCATGTTTTCAAGGAAAATCTTATATAAAGGTTCCTGGACTATAAATGATTCTGAAAACATTTTCTCCTGTCTCTCCCGGATATCGCTTAGCACCATTTGCTTCGCTGAATCATAAAGCGGAAAGAAGTCGAGAATCACGGGTTCCCTGAATTCAGCATTCCATTTCAGATTGGAATTAACAGGATAGTATAAAACGCCATACCGGTTCCTGATCTTTGAGAAGGAAACGATACCGTCCATCCTCGAATTAAATTTCTTATCAAATAGATGACCGTTCAAATCGAACAGAAATTCTCCGTTCTCCTTTAAAGTCAGAGAGGATTTAGTAATATCCAGGCGTATCTTGGCATTATCGCTTGTATGAATTTGCATTTCCGGAATTGACGAATTCAGAACCACCTTAAACCATTCCGAATCCTTACCTGTTTCTTCGAGTGAAAGATCCAGAAACAATTTTCCTTTCACAGAAATATTTTCGCTTAGTGATATGCTACGGAATAATTTTTCAGAATCGTTAACCGAGAGTGAAAATTTTTGTTTGGAGAGTTTATTCTGGCCAATAAAATTTTCATTTTGAAAATACAATAATTCGGAATACAGTTTCCTGCGGAATGAGATTTCCTTTTTACCCGGTGCCGGATCCTTTTCCTCATAACTGAAATCCCCTTTTAATGAAATGCCGGATACCGGGATGCCACTCTGAAATGCAAAAATTCCGGAGAGATCATTCACATCAAGGTTTCCGGAAAATGAAAGACCCGGTCCAGCCTTAATATCAATTTCAGAATCGATGCTTCCTTTTTCCGGGGTAACATTCAATAAAAGTTCAGATATCACTGAGAGATTCCGGATTGAAAAATTTTTTATTCCTATATGAAGCCCGATTGAACTCTGTGAAATATCAACTTCCCCTTCTCCCCGAACACCTGCGAAATAAGGAATCCGGAATGGAGAATCATTGAAATGAATCCTGACCTTGTCTCTTTCTTTATTCAGCCGCAGATGAATCGGGGAGATTGTGTTAAAAAAAATTTTCCCGCTTTTCCTGATCACAAGATTGAGATTCTGAATTTCAATTTCGGAAAGATTGAAATTCCGGAAATATTGCAGGATTTCGGAAGTTAATGGATCATCCAGATCCAGCTCTAATGTTGCTGCCTGGATTGATATTTTCTTGAGGTATGGATTCTTACCAAAAAAAGAAGAGAATTTCAGGCTTATCTTTTTCCCGCTAAATAAAAGTTTATTATTCGAAAAATCTTCATCTTTCGAAATCAGCATATCTTCCAGAATCACTCCATCGATGAAATTAAAATCTACAATGCCAATGTCCACGGCGCGTTTGAGATTCAGATTAATAAAATACTTTGTGAATTGCTTTATATGAGCAAGATCGAGATAATTTTTCCTGTAATAATAAGAGAATGCGTTTTGCAGAACCCAGGTAATGCCAAAGATCACAAACAGAACAAAAATGAGAATCTTTCTTTTCTTTGCCCAGGCGTAGGACCCTGCAAAATATCTCTGCTGGATTGGGTTTCGCTTCAGAAATTTGAAGAATGTGTTAATCCGGAGATCCATTATAGTCCATAGAGGCCGCCCAAATTAATTATGGCTTCTTCTGTTCTATTTTTTCTTTGCATTCCTGCTGTATGGTTTTAAGAACAGAACTTTCTGGAAATTTCAGGATACCTTCCTCGGCAATCGGAAGACTCCTGTTGCAAAGATTTAATCTCAAAAATCCACCGGCCACAATTTCATAGAATGACAGATCCTTGGCAAAAGTCTTATCCTGCGAGGCCTTTCCCAGAATTGCGACTGCCTGGCCATGTTTTCCTTCTGCGTTATACGCCTTTGCAAGCATCTTACGTTTAGCATGAGTTTCAAATTCAGTATCTTCTTTTTCCGATCGCAACAAAAATGAAATAGCCTTTGGATTGTTCCCTTCACCAAAATAAGCCACTCCGAGGTAGTAATAAAAATGCGGTAGACGACTGCCGTTCTTGATGAGTAGAAGTTTTTCAAGGGATTCCAATGCTTCCCGGAAGGCTTTTCCATTCAGAAGTAGTTTCGATTTCTCAAATATAAGTTCAATTTTCTTGTCATCAGCAGGATTTTCTTTTGCAAGCTTTTCCTCAATTTTCCGGGCTTCCTCAAGATTTCTTTTTATTTCCAGTTCAGCAGGATTTTCTTTAACGGGAGTTGACTGGCAGGAATAAAAAAAAAGGAGCAATGAGGGAAGGATTATTTTCATATTAACTAACTTTCAGCTTTTCCAGTTCGGATAAAAATTTTTCAGTTTCTTCTTCCTGATTATCGGCCAGAGGAAAACTTTCCATAAATTCATTTGAAATTTCAGTCAGAAATCTGGATGGCACACTCTGTATCTGCTCCCCATACTTCTTACGCGCCTGAGCACCTGTCAAGAATAATTTTTTGCGGGCTCTCGTCATACCGACATATAGCAACCGTCTCTCTTCAGCAACTAAAACCGGATCTTCAGAACTTCGGGAAGTCGGGATAATTCCCTCTTCCATTCCGACCACGAATACGACGTCAAACTCGAGTCCCTTTGAAAGATGAATTGTCATGAGCTGGACTCTCGAGTCCTCTTTTTCTTCCGTCGTTTCATCATCACTCATCAGCAATGTGAGCCGCGCCAAAAAATCGAAAAGCGTTGGTTTCCCTGCCTCTTCCCATCCGTTTTCAAAAAAAGACATCATATTTACAAATTCAGAAATATTCATCATGCGTGCTTTTATTACTTTTTCGTCCGTTTCTTCCATTGAGATTTCTTTTTCAAATTGCAGCTCCTTGATCAGCTCCTTCATAACTACGGACATTTTTTCTTTGCTATAAAATTTCTTTTTGTATTTTTCGATAACCTCTAAAAATTCATAAATCACCGCAGGAGAATTCTTTTTGAGAAGTGGAACAAATTCATTTTCAGAGCAAACCTTTTCAAGAACATCAATCAGTCTCAATCCCAGTTCGAGCGATTTTTCCTGCAGCCGGGAGATTGTAGTTTCCCCGAGTCCCCGCTTCGGATAATTCAGTATCCGGACAAGAGATGATTCATCTGCGGGATTTGCGATAAAACGGATATAAGAAATGAGATCCCTGACTTCCTTCCTGTCAAAGAAATTGTATCCGCCTTGCGATTTCCTTTCCCTTCACTTTTTCGCGGATGATCTCGTTCTGGATCAGGTCCACGACATGCACCGCTTCGTCCTTTTCATCAAGTCTCTCGACATACCGAACCTTGTTCGGATACCGGACTTCTGACCAGAGCTCTTTCGCATTTCTGCCCGGATTATTTTTGATAAGTGAATTGGCGGCGCCCAGGATTATCTGTGAGGATCTGTAATTCTGCAGGAGTTTTACAATTTTAAGACCCGGAAAATCCTTTTCAAAATTTAGGATCAGATTTACATCACTTCCCCGAAATCCATAGATACTCTGATCGTCATCCCCTACAACGCAAAGATTCTGATTTTTCCCAAGAAGTGCCTGTATGAAACGGTATTGCGCCTGGTTTGTGTCCTGGAATTCATCAATCATAAAGTATTTATGCTTCTTCCGGTAGTAATCCTGCACATCCCTGTTTTCATTTATCAGCTTCACAGGAAGAAGGATCAGAAATTTCAATTAACGGTTTATTCTGATTTCCAGGGGAAGAATTTTTAATCAGGGATATCCTTGAGAGAATTTGTTTGGGTGGAAATTTTTTCGGATCTATTTTTTTGGATTTCAGAATATCGTTTAATCCTGACTCAAGATCATACGGTGCCTGAAGAAGAAATGGTTTTTTGTATCCGAGCCGGTCAATATATTTCTTAAGGATTTTCAGCCCGAGAGAATGAAATGTAGAAAGTTCAATGCCTTTCGATTTTTTCCGGTCAATCATAGCCCTGACCCTCGATAACATTTCTTTGGCACTTTTATTCGTGAAAGAAAGAGCAACAATTTTGGAGGCGTCAACATTCTCTTTTTCAATCAGGTGAATAATCCTGTTCGTTATAACGCGGGTCTTCCCTGATCCGGCTCCCGCAAATATCAGGAGAGGGCCATCCTTATGAGTTACTGCTTTGTGCTGCTCTGTATTGAGTTTCAATTTTTACTTTTTTAACCACTCACTAATGTAATTTAACGGAGTCACCGAGGCCCAAAGAATTATTCTTTGTACGCATCCCTCTGTCTCTTCGCGCCTCTGTGGCGTAAAACCTGAGTAGCTACTTTTTATCTTATGGACGAACGATAAGACAGCTTCCTAACAGAATTTTCTTTTCCCCTCTTTTGCCAAGTAAAAGATGGCTCTAACTATGAAAGATTATCTCCAAAAAACAAAACCGGAAGAGCTATGGACAAGAAAAAACAAAAAAGTTCTCAGCTCAAACCGGATATTCGATGTTGTCTCTCATGAAACAGTATCCCCGGATAAAAAAATTTCGGGTGAATTTTATTCGCTCGAAACAAAAGATTGGGTCAACGTTATTGCAATCACTGCCCGTGAAACAGTCATCCTTGTAAAACAGTACCGTCACGGACTTAATACGATGAGTCTTGAACTTCCCGGAGGAATCGTAGAAATAACCGGTCAGGACAGACATCTTCTGGCTGCACAGGCAGAACTCCGCGAGGAAACGGGTTACACTTCTAACAAATGGACCCTTCTTGGAAAAATCAGTTCGAATCCAGGCATAATGAATAATTACACCTATTGCTACCTCGCAGAGAATTCAGAAAAAACAGAATCCCTTGATTTTGATCCTCATGAATCGATAGAAAGTTTTGAAATTCCCCTGAAGGAGCTACCAGATCTGATAAGAAAAGAGATCATCCATCACTCGCTTATGATCTCTTCGATCGGCATGTATTTTATGTTGAAGGATCATAGTTGACCGGAAAATCTGTGTCGCATGACGCATTTGAAGTCATAAAAATTC
>JAIOQL010000117.1 GCA_021413405.1 Leptospira sp. | reverse complement strand
CGGAAACAGGAAATTCGGGACTACAGGCAGCAATTATCGCGATTGATAGTGCGTCAGGCGAAATCCTGTTTCTTCATGGAGGGGATGAGTTTTCTTCCTCGAATCAGTTTAACAGGGCGATTCAAATGCGCAGACAGACCGGGAGTTCAATAAAGCCGGTTTTGTATGCAGCTTCAATTGATCTTGGATTGATTCATGCCGGATCGAGAATACTCGATGCTCCTCTTCTTTACAGGGGTATGCAAGGGCACCAGAACTGGGCTCCCGATAATATTGGAATGTCTTATGACGGTGAAATAAGTGTCCGGGAAGCTCTTGTAAAATCCAAAAACACTGCGGCCGTTCAGGTCGCTGAGAGAATTGGATCCGCAAATATAGAAAAATATTTCTCTGCCTATTTTTTTCCCGAAAAAAAGGAATCTGAAAAAAGGTTTGGAAGTTTTTCCAATGATGGAATTATACGCAGACCTTTCCTGATCAAAAAAATCACGAACAGTTCCGGCAATGTAATATATGAATACAAAGATCAGGATGAATTTCATTTAAAAATTCCTGAGCAAAGAAGGGTGATTTCTCCGGAGACGGCAGAGGTCATGGTCAGTATTCTCAAAGGCAGCGCAAATGCGAGTGGCATCAGGGCATCAGGCTACAAAGGAGAAGTTGCAGGCAAGACTGGTACGACGAACGATTACAAAGATGCATGGTTCATAGGGACAAGACCTGGGATTTCTATGGCAGTATGGATCGGATATGATGACCCGGCCTATGGCCTCGGGAGTAGGGGAATGGGAGCTGTACTTGCCGCACCTTTATGGGCGAGATTAGGGAACCGGGCTGAAGAGCTTGCGCTACTGTCACATGATAAATTTTCCTTCTCCAAAAGAGCCATCAGTAAATCTATTTGCCGGGAATCGGGAGATCTTTCATCGGAATCTTGCCCACATCCTGTAAATGAATTATTTACACCATCCGGGATTCCAGGAAAGATCTGTAGTTTGAAACATATTAAATCGTCAAGGAGAGAATTATTAAAAAATATTTTCTGATCCTGCTTCTATTTTTTTCGCCTCCGGTAACGGCCAGTGACGACCTATCCTCATACGAAGAAGCCTATCGCATTGAAAAAATATCTCCTCTCTTTTCGATTGCATTGTATGAAAAAATTGTGAATTCCAATGCCAGTAACCGTCAGGTTCTTAAAACTGCCGTATTGCGACTTGAGTTTTTATACGAAAAATTCGGTCGGATAGAAGATATAACGCTACTGAATGCGAAAATGTCAGGAAATTACGGCTTAAACAAAAAAATGGATAAAATCATCCGGAGACTTTCCTCAGAAATAGGAGCCAGCGAAGAAGAATTGCATAGGGCTATCAATCTCTGTATGAAAAAAAATGTTGTTTCTACGGAAAAATTGGCGGAACTAATTGAATCATCCCGGAACCACAGGTTGTTCAGGTTTCTATTTGCATTGAAAATAAAAATGAAAGATTTTAAATCTCTGCACAGAATATTCGAAATTACCGGAAGCCCGGATAAAATTCTATACCTGACTTATCTCGTAAAGTCTCACGCTGAAAACACAGAAGATGCGATGCGCGATATAGGATCACTACCGGAACTGACGGCAAGACAAAAGTCTGATATTTTATTTTTACGCGGGATTGATGCAAGGAATTCTGCTGATTTCCGGATGAGCGCGAGATATCTTCTGATGAGTTCATCCTTTGCACGCAGAGACCGTGGACGGATTGAAGCTGCAAAGTCTCTGCTTATTGCCGGGAAGAAAACTGAGGCTTGTTCGCTCATTGATTTTACCCTACAGATAGAAAATGAATCGGATGAAGTATTGAGCAAGTATTGCAGTGGCTACAAATCTTCTTATTTCAAACAGATTCGTCCCTCATTAAAAGTTCTTTCAGAACAGGACAATGGCCTCATTTTTCAGAAAATACTGGAA
>JAIOQL010000096.1 GCA_021413405.1 Leptospira sp. | reverse complement strand
CAAGATTTCGTGAAATCAAATACCCCTGGTACGTGGAAGGATTGAAAGTAAAGAAGCTTGCTGATTGCATTCAATATCCGAAATTTATAATAACGAATTCAATTTCAAAGGCAAAATGTTCAACGGGACTTGGACTTGGGTATTACTCTGTTGCTGCAGGAACTAATGTATCTGTGATCGATGAGCTTGGACTGACCGATAAATTCATAGCAAAACAAACGGGAAGACCTGATGCCAGACCAGGACATGAAAGAGAAGTTGGCCTCGACTATCTCATTGAAAGGGGGACAATTTTCTGTTCTCTCAATAATAAAGAATATGATGAAGCCATGCTTACAAAATTTGGAATACTAATTAACCTTGATCCGGATTTTTTATTCAGACTTGGCCGTGAAGAATATCTGAAAAGAGCAGGAAAACTGAAATTTCTATACCTCAAAACACGGTTCGCACAGGATGATGAAGGTAAAAAACTGCATGAATACCTGAAGTTACTTGAGGCGAGGTACAAAATACAGATCATGCAGCTTAGTGATGCCGTTCCGGCCCAATACGAAAAATATTCGCAGTGCTGGAATTGAACTTTGCAGCGGATATTCCTCGGACTATCCATTCCCGATGAGATCGCAGGTTTTCTAAGCACTCTGCTCCATGGTATTCCGGATGCAAAATGGGTCCACCCGCAGAACCTCCACATAACCCTGAAATTTATCGGGGAAATTCCGGAATCAGACATTGAAAGGATTGCTGAAGCCCTCGAAGAAATTTCATTTCATAAATTTGATCTGAATGTTAAGGGAACTTTTCTCCTCGATTCTCCAAAAGGTTATGCTCTATGCGCCGGATTTTCCGAAATTCCCGTGGAGCTTTCGGAGATGAATCGAAAAATCACTTCGCTTCTTTCCAGATTGGGGGTAAGAACAGATCAAAAAAAATTCATTGCGCATATCACTTTGGCAAGACTAAAGCGATCAAACAGCACCCGGTTAGAAACATATCTCAACGAATTCCAGGAGATTCAATCCTCTTCTTTCTCCATCAATGAATTCCACCTTTTCCTCAGCGAATTGCATCCGAACGGAGCCGTTCATTCCATACTGAGAAGTTACCCGGCCAGTTAAGATTATTTAATTTCCCGAAAAGTGATACCCACTTTGTCGAGTCTCGAAATTAATTTTTCACCCATTGAAACAGCGGGTGTAATTACACCATAGACTTCAGGCAATTCTTTCCGGTCATGAATCAGACAAAGAGCAGATTCACCTAGCATCTTCGAGGTATCTCCATATCCCGGATCCCCTCCTCTCACCTCTACTTTAATTTTTCGGGAAAGACATTTGCCGGCAAAGCTGAGAATGTACGAATTGCTATCCCTCTGCTCCCTGTCCGGACCTTCACCCGGTTTGCGAAGGTTCAAAAGAAAATTCCGCGTAGGTTCAAATTGAGCAAGAGCAAATAACGCACCGGCTCCAAGAAGGCCCCCCAATAATTTAGGGGTAGAACTAACGGCAGCATAGTGACCATATTTAAAATCAGGACCATAGTCGCTTAACGCAGCAGCAGACCGGAGAACGACTTCAACATCCACGAATGGAAGAGGAGCTCCGTATATCTGCTCACGCATCCGGAATTGTACCGGGATCGGTCCGACTATCCGGTGGTTTGTTGCGGTTGAGGCAATCAGTTTGCAGGATCTGGTCTGTCTTTCCAGTTCATCCGTTTTCATAAACCCGATCGCAGAGTGCCACGTTCCCCCTGACACGGAATAAAACTGTCCAAGTGGCGAAGGATTATTTGAAGAAAAACTGACAAAGCATTCCACTTCAATCGGTTCATCAGAATGAAGTTTTTTAACCGTAAAATAGGTCCCAAGATCTGCGGGAATCGAATCAAACCCACAACAATTGACTATTTTTACTTTATTCTCTCTGGCCTTTGCTCCATAAAGTCTTTGCACATTTTCAACAAATTCACCTTCCCCGGTGAGATCCAGATAATCAGATCCTCCTTCAATACATGCCCTGACAACGGGATCCCCATATTTCAGATAGGGGCCGACAGTAGTGATGAGAACTTTTGTATCCTTAGCCATTTGCAAAAGACTTTTCGCATCATTGACATCAGCAATGATAACCCCAACGCCTGTGCAGTTTGGATTGATCTGGATAAGTGAATTTTTCAGGCTATTCAGTTTTGTAATATCCCGGCCGGCGATACCAAATGTGAAAGATTCACTCTGCATTTTACCAGCAAGGTATTTTGCAGTTAACTCTCCGGTGAATCCCGTTGCTCCGAATATTACTATATCATACTTCGCGTTTTTATTCATGCGTACCTGCCTAATGACATAGGAATATCGATTACCATTTTTCAGAAACAGATATTTAAGGAAAATAAATGAACAATTATTGAATTATTCGATTTCTCAAAGAAGGAAAAGTAATCATTCGAATGAAATTAGTATTTATTTTTTTACAGTCAGTCTCAATAAAAGAGATTGAGCAAATAAAAAAATAATTGTTTGCATCGAATTCGTATTTCATGAAATTCCTGTTCTTCAGGAATATTCTAAAGATACAAAGAGAGAACATTTTATATGGTGAACGAAATAGTAAAAACAAGATGTGGCTGGACGGGCAATGATACGCTGATGAATGCGTATCACGATGAGGAATGGGGTGTTCCAGTGCACAATGATAAAAAGCATTTTGAATTCCTTGTTCTCGATGCTTTTCAGGCCGGATTAAGCTGGAGAACTATTTTATACAGACGCGAAGGTTTTCGAAAAGCATTTGCGGATTTTGAAGTAAACAAAGTTGCAAAATTTACAGATAAGCGGCTCGAGAAACTTATGTTAAACGAAAAAATCATCCGGAACCGTCTCAAAATTTTTGGTACAGTGAAAAATGCAAAAGCATTTATTGAAATACAAAAAGAATTTGGCTCATTTGATAAATATATATGGCAGTTTGTCGGCAAAAAGCCAATCCTGCAAAAAAGAAAAACGATGAGGGATATTCCGGCGACTTCAAAAGAAAGTGATGCAATGAGCAAAGACCTGAAAAAGCGCGGATTCACATTTGTTGGATCAACGATTTGTTATGCATATATGCAGGCAGCCGGAATGGTAAATGACCATCTGGTGGATTGCTTCCGGTTTAATAAAGTTGGAAAATAATACTGCTATCGCCGGGTTCTGTAGCGAATTTTACGGAAAACCCGGATCGGTATGGTGTATTTTAGGTGCGTTATGGACATAACATGGGTCGCGGTTGGGGGAACTCCACCCACATACCACTTTTCGCTGAGAAAGGTCGGCCAATCGGATATTTCAAGAACCAAAAGCATCGTAAATAATTCAGTTTTTGATACTCCTATGTAATCAGCTAGTATCCCAAATTCAATCCAATCGGAATTAAAAGGCCTGAAATTCTTCCGAACAAGATCGCGGCCTTTTTCCTGGTAAGAAATCTTAACTTTATTGCGTTCTCCGAAAACTCCGGCCCTAATTAGTGGTGCGTACCTTTTTAGTATTGTCCGGAAAAAAATCTCCCTCCCCATAGGATCAGTTTTATTAAAAAAATCATCAATGAAACGATCCGGTATCAGGAGTGTCGACTGGGTCCTTTTCCTGGTATCAATGTTTAGCATATACCTCTCTCCATTATAATGCAATTTCGGTAATTCAATGAATCGTTTCCAAACGCAAAATCAAAACGACTTTTATTTATCCCTACTTGAATCAGGTAAAAGAATGCTTAGTGATGATGATCTTTTTGAAAAATTTTCGTCCTAAATTCCGTTTTATAGCAAAATTTCTGATAAATTTAAGTATTATTACCAAAGAAGTCTTTTTCGGGATACTTTTTCCGCCACAATGATGAGAGCCGATTGAGCTATCGGGTTCAGCATTCAATCCTGCCAGTTGAAAATACCAAATAATTTCTTTCTTTCTGAGTGATTGTCCGATACTTTGATAAAAGAATTGAATGAGACATAATTTTCTTGACATATTGGAAGGATTTAAAGATAAAAGGATAAAATCTTTTTTTCTCGTGGTTTTAGTGGCCTGCGTCCTATTCGCAGTTTATGAATTTGGGGTGAAACAAAATCCGTCGGTTCCGGATGTTGTGAACAAACTCGTTATCGTTGGTCACAATAAATTAACGACAAAGGAGATTGTTGAAATTCTCGGCATTCAGGCAGGTGTTTCATTTGAAAATTATAACCTGAAGGAACTGGAAAGTAAACTGCAAAGCCATTTGCGGGTAAAAATGGCGAGTATAACCAGAAAAAAGAAAGAGCAGCTATTGATTTCTATAACTGAAAAGAACGCTAAATTCATTTTTCATACAAACGGACATTTGTATGAAGTCGATGAGGATCTTTCCGTTATTTCAGTCGATGACATCCGGGATCCGTCCCTATGCGTGATCACAGGTGATTTCAAAATTGAATCAAATCTGGTTGTGGGCGCAAATGCAAAAGATATCACCGATTCTGTTTCCAATTCATTTGAACTATATCCCGCAATTAAAGACAGGATTTCGGAAATTGTAAAGAATAAAGATGGAGAAATCCTCTTCTATGTCCATAGCCCACAGAAAATAAAAGTTCAAATGGGTTCAACTTTGGACAAGAAACAAATCAGAAAATTATATGCCGCCCTTGCCTTTTTTGAAAACCAGAACAAAAAAGTAAGACTCCTCGATCTTCGGGGGGATGATGCCGTTTATCACTGAAAGTGCAATGCAAGAAATTGATAATACGATAGTCGCTCTTGATCTTGGTTCTTCTCTCATAAAAGTGGTTGTTGGAAGAGTTATTGGAAATAATGAAATAGAGATCATTGGCACAGGAACAGCCCCATCGACCGGAATAAAAAACGGTGGGATTGTAAACATTGATGCAACAACCAAATCAATTGTAGATGCGATAGGCGACGCAGAGCTGATGTCCGGTCAGAACATAAGTCATGTAATTGTAAATATTTCCGGGAAGACAATAAAAGCAATAAACTCAAGAGGGTTCGTTGCTATTTCTAACAAGGAAAGAATGGTCATGGAACAGGACGTTGTTCGGGTAGTCGATTCAGCACA
>JAIOQL010000095.1 GCA_021413405.1 Leptospira sp. | reverse complement strand
ATGCTTGCATGGGAAATCCTTCATTGAATCAGATCGTTGTTAATTTCTCAAAACCAATGGATATTGGACTGACTCAAAGTTCAGTTGCAATCAATCCTTCCATAGGAGCATCATATGTATGGTCCTCCAACAATACAGTTTTGACAATTATCCCAGATCTGGCTCTAACGCTAAATCAAAGATACACCGTTGCATTTGGATTAACTGCGACTGATAGTAATAATATTCCTCTTTTGAGTCCGGTAATAGGAAGCTTTCTGGTTGGAACAAATAATTCAAGCCCCCAGGTTTCAACGATGACTACTTTCACAGGGACAGCTCCAACTTGTGTTGCAGGCGGTGGTGCGGCAGTCGATTTTATTGCAAATAACGTCACAAATGGCTGCATAAGAAATCCAACAAATAATAGCATAGCTATCAATTTTAATACGCCTATGGATCCGGCCGTAACGCAAGCTGCGGTGACAATCTCTCCGAATGTTTCCGGAACATATGTTTGGTCTGCAAACAACCAGACTTTGACATTTACTTCCGATTTTCCTTTACTCTACGGAGTTCGTTACACAGTGAGCCTTTCGACAGTTGCAAGGTCCTCGACTTTAATCAATATTTCTGCACCGGTTATTGCAAGTTTTGTTGCTGGTGCCGTCAGTCTTTCTCCTCATGTGCAATCGATTGGAGTTGCGAGTCAGGGGTGCCCCCTTGCTCTACCAGGAGTTGGAAGTGCTGCTGGCGGAAACTGGCTAATCGGATCCTGCTGGTGGGATGACACACTTTCTATTTTATCAACCGGGAATTACACCTTCAGGTCGGGGGACACCGGAACAGGGGTTGCCGGATCGACTAATGATTGCGCAGATATTAACACTGATAATTTCCGGATTATTTTTAGCGACTATATGAATGTTACGAATACAATCAACGCTATTACTCTTCGTCGATCTTCTCCTCCAACTACAACAGTTCAACTTTCTTCCTGGCAATGGAATGATTGCCAGGCAGTTTTCCCTTTTGGTTGTAGGGTTGTTGACCTCGTCTATGCGGAACAGGAAGCATCCTGCAACGGAGCACTTTTCGGAGATGCAACTACTGGTGGAGATTTTAATCTTCTTCGGACTAACAATGCCCCCGCTAATTTTCCCTATTATCTGTTACAAGTAGATACGACTGCTTTAGATTCAAACGGTAGACCTTTGGCACCCCAATTTAATTTCACATTCGAAGGAAAATAATAATGAAAAATAATAAATTTACTCTACTCGCAATTCTCTCTATTTGTGTCTTTATCTTTTCCGATTGCTTTCTATTGGGAGCGAAAGGTGAATTTAAATACGCCGACATTAAAACTTCCAGGAAAGGAAAAGTTCTGATTGGTTTCATAGAAAATCGGGATTTAAAGTATTCTCCTTACAATACAAAAAATCTCACTGATCTTCTCAAATTTGAAATCATGAACCAGGGCTACGAAGCGTACACCATAGACGATAAACCTCAGCAGGCTGTTGTTACGGAAAATTCTTCCGAACTAAAACCAGAAGAAAAAAGTCCGGAAGAAAATACCAATGGGATCCGGAATATTGCAGGAGAATCAGATAGAAACCTTCTAC
>JAIOQL010000094.1 GCA_021413405.1 Leptospira sp. | reverse complement strand
TTAATGTTATATCCTGAAATTGCAGAGAGCTTTTTAGATAAGAAACTCTCCTGGGAACCTCCCGCCTCGAGGATGGAATCACCATCACTAAAAGAAGAGACAGGGTTTATAAAATATAACCCACAGCGTTTCTGGGCAGGGTAAAGGAGTATGAAAACGCTGAAGCTCAGTTCATCTTTTTCGGAAGTTCCGTTCACAAGAAATGTAATCAGTTTGCTGCTGGAAATTTTTTTATCCAGCTTTGTCCTGGTGAGTTGTTTTACTGTGAAGTAGGTAATCGCAATTGTTAAAAAAAACAGGGAGATTCCAAAAAACAGGATATTAGATTTAATTTTATCGGTAGTCTTGCTCAATACTTTTCTGACTCTTTTATAATGTTGAAGTGCTTCGTTTTGTCAATCAAAATACAATCTTTCCTTTGTTATGTAATCAGAAATCCTGACAGGCAGATAATTATTGATTTTGCCATTTCTCAGATCATCCCGGATTTCTGTAGAACTGGCGGGGATAATTTCGTTATTCATAAACAATATCTTTGCTTGCGGAATTGAGTCGGGAATCATTCTACTGTTTTCGATTTTTCGCCTGAAAACAAGGAGAGAAGCGAGTTCCAGGATTTTTGTATATTCTTTCCAGCGTGGAAACGATTCCAGATTATCCTCCCCGATCAGTAGAAAAATCTCCTCCTCCCCGAATTCTCTTCTAAGACGAAGGAGGGTATCGATAGTATAGCTTACTTTTTCATTTTCAATTTCATCTTTCCTGAGTATATTTTTGGTCTGATCGAATCCTTCGAGCATGAGATTCAGCATTTCGAGTATGTTTTTTTTCGTTGCAGATTTTTTTTCCTTTAACGGGGATATATGGTTTGGAATGATTAATAGATTTTTTGCATCAGGAAACTTTTCCCAGAATTTTCTGATAATTTCCTGATGTCCTTTGTGTGGTGGATCGAAACTCCCTCCAAAAATGCCGATCATTACTCCCGGATATTTCCGTCCCCATAGAGGTGAGTTGTTGTAGTTGTTAGATGTACAAGTCCCATAGGTCCGCGAACATGCATTTTTTGGGTTGATATCCCGACTTCCGCACCAAGGCCGAACTCACCCCCATCGTGAAACCGTGTAGAACAATTTACAAGAAGTGCAGCTGAATCGAGTGAATGCAAAAATAGATCTATATTGCTTTTGTCTTCAGATACGATCGCTTCCGTGTGACCAGATGAATATTGTTCAATGAACTCAATTGCCTGTTCCATGTGATCGACCGATATTGCAGAAAGTCTGAGATCCAGAAATTCGGAAGCGTAGTCTTCTTCCGTTGCAAGATCGAGATCCGGAAGAAATGTTTTTATGTGTTTATCTACAAGAAGCCTGATTCCTGACTCGATGAGAGCCTGGAAAAATTTTTTCTTCTCGGGAAAATTACGGTGGATGATGAGATTTTCTACGGCGTTACAGACCCCGGGCCTTTGTACTTTTGAATTGACAGTGATAGCAACTGCTGTCTTGAAATCTGCGGATTCGTCAATGAAGAGATTGCAAACACCCTTGTCATGTTTTACAACAGGTATCAGTGAGTTCTCTGTTACGAACCGGATGAGCGCTTCTCCGCCTCTTGGCACAACCAGATCAATTTTGTCGGCTAATTTTAAAAGTGGGACGATGAATGATCTTTCTGTATTTTCGATGAATAAAAGTGCATCTTCGGTTATCCCGGATTTACGAAGGGCTTCGCGGAAAATTCCCGCAAGGACAAGATTTGTATGAATCGCTTCGCTCCCTCCACGCAATATGCATACATTTCCGGATTTAAAGGAGAGCGACCCTACATCAATAGTAACATTCGGTCTCGATTCATAGATCACCAGAAGAACACCAAGAGCAACCCGTTTGGTTATCAGTTCCATCCCGTTTGGCAGGGTTAACCCGCGGGTGATCTCCCCGATTGGATCGGGGAGCGAAATTATTTCGTTTACAGAACGTGCGAGGGATTCGATTCTTTTATCGTCCAAAAGAAGACGGTCCATCAGACTTTCGCTGAGACCTTTTTCCCGGCCGGCGGCCAGGTCTTTTTCATTTGCGGAAATGATTTCCTTTTTGGAACTAAGTAGAAGTTCAGAAACTGATTTCAGGACTTCGTTCTTTTTTTTTGAAGTCAGAGAACGTATCTGTCTAACAGCCTGTTTGGCTCTATCGCCAGTTTCTTTTGCGTATTTTTCTTCTTCTTTCATAATTCAGATCCCGGTAAACTGATCCTTAAAAATTTTCCTGATTTCATTCGCGGTCAATTCCTTTTTTTTAATGGAAGGGATTATCAGAGTTCCGATCCTGTTATTGTTTAAAAGTTCAGTGAGTGAATTTTTTTCTTTTCCGTTTATGATTGCGGTAGGAATTCCTGCATTCAGAAGTGCCCTGCCTGCACGAAGCTTTGTATTCATTCCACCTGTTCCTGGTCCTTCAGGGCCTTTCGCAAATTTCAGATCCTTTTCCGTTATCTCTGTTAGAAGGGATGTGAGCTTTCCATTCCGTAAAAATCCGTCAACACCAGTCAGTATTACAAGAATGTCAGCATTGATTACCATAGATACGATTGAGGAAAGCAGGTCATTATCTCCAAGCCCGACTTCTTCTGTTGCAACCGAATCATTTTCATTCACAATCGGAAGTACGTTCCATGAGAGCAATCTTGCAAAAGTATTCTTCAGGTTTTCAAAACCTTTCTTTTCATTGATGTCGAGCAATCCGAAAAGGATTTGCGCTATGGTTACGTTCACTTTTGAAAAAAAACTTTCGTAGAGATTCATCAGTCTGTTCTGACCAAGAGCGGCGAGGGCCTGTCTCTCCGGCTGGTCAGTTCGCTTCGGAAATTCCTTTCCCCTCACTTTTCTTCCCTGAACGATTGCACCACTGGAAACCAGAATTACCTTCTTACCCTGATCACGCAGATTCCGGATGTCCCCGGAAAGACTGAAGAGGAAATCATTTACTTCTCTTTCCTCACCTCCGACCCGTGCCGATCCCACTTTGACAACGATTGTTTTTGCATTCTTAAGAATTCCATCAAAAGATGTCCTTGCCGATTTATGATTACCACTTTTCGTTTTCAATTTTCATCTCACTTTTCATATTCTTATTCATTATAGTCAGAACAGATGACACGGAACTTTTCGGACCCGGAAAGAAATTGTAAATGCTTCCGCGACCAGGATTTTTTGCGAGGCCTTCTCTGCAAGATTCAGGCATAGATTTCATTTCGGAAGTTAAAAATGAAAAATGAAAAAAATCGGAGGAATTTTTTCTGACCATTTTTACAGGAAGATTCAATTCTTTTTCAAAGCATTTCAGATTCTTATCAGTCTCCAGCCGGAAGATCCCTCTTATATCGTTTCCTGAGATCTTTGTATCCCTGTTATCATTATTTTTAAAAAACAAAAAATAGCTTATAGAATCAGGTTCGCTTTCTCGCGATCTGGTATAATACAATTCCAGTTCATTGAGGTTGATATGGTTTGATGTCTTTAATGTAGTTCCGGAACCGGGATTCATATTTTTAAAAACAAAATACAGAACAAACATCAGAATGAGGATATCGACCAGAATCAGGATTTGTATCCAGTTTCGCTTCTTGTCTTTTTTTTTAAGTCCCGAAAGGTATTCCCGCAATTCTTCCGGAGATCTGGAATGGTAACCGCCTTTAGACATACTTTAGACTTTCCTCCAGGAAAATTTTAATCTCAAATGCTGTTGGGTATTTAGATTTCATTTCCCGGCTTTTATCCAGAAATGAAAGGCTAAAATGCACTGAATCGAGAACCGAAAATCCCTTCGAAAGAAAAACCGCAAGTGTTCCCGCGAGAAGATCACCGGTTCCCATCACTGCAAGTTTTGTATTCGGGAAATTCCAGAAATAAAGGTGGCCTAGGGTATTACAAAAAACAGAAATGTGACTCTTTAAGAGAATATTAACGTTATGCGCAATGGCATATTCCCTTAAATCCGGAATGGCATCGCTAATTGAAGAATTCTTTTTTCCGGTTAGACTGGAAAATTCACCAAGATGAGGAGTAAGTAATACGTCATTAATGATTTTTTTTTCACGGACAACCGGAAGACCACCGGCATCAATTACAAATCTTTTGGGCATTTCCAGGATTTGTTCAATCGTCGGGGATAAGTGATTTTCTGATAACCCGGGACCGA
>JAIOQL010000093.1 GCA_021413405.1 Leptospira sp. | reverse complement strand
AAAATCTGGATCAGCACTGTGAACAATAAAACGGACCATCCTATTAGAAAAAATCGTGCCGGCTTATAATTTTTTTTCAGACACAAATAGCCGGTTGTGATAAGGCTTAGCATTACGAGAAGCCCGAGAATGTTGGAAGTTTTTATCAGGATGCTGTGGTGTCCGGTGGTAATTGTCAAAGCAATGAGCATCACGGCAATGAGCATAAGTCCGATCAGTATTTTATCCGTGAGCGGGCTATATTTTTTTGATTCCAGAAATTTTCGGGAAAAAAGAACCCCAGTGAAGAAGGAAAGATTGGCAACTATATTTGGCAGAAGATTTACGATAAGAGGAGAGTCTTTCAGTATGAATTGCGCAACATGGCCGTTTATGATCATCTGGTAGGTTCCAACAGATGCTACATACAATACATAATTGAGATAGTTGGTGTCCCTGAGGGAAAGGAACAGGAAGAAATTATAAAGAATGATAATTATCGCTGCGCCATAATAGATACCCAGGATGACCTGGTCACGAAAAATTTTCTCTGAAAAGGCTGCGGGAGATTGAAGAATAAAGGAAAATTTCATTGGACCTTTGTTGTTTAGTCTTATGAAGAATTCCTTTGTTTCGTTAGGTTTAACCGGAATGTTGAAAATGAAGGTTCTGTATGGTATTTCCCTGGATCTGAAACTGTGCATATCCCCTGAAATTTTGCTAAGGAATTTTCCATCCTGAGGAATAAAAATTTCAATTTCATCGATTGTGGCTACATTGCATTCCAGATAAAGGTTTTCAAACAGGGAATTATTTTTTAGGGTAAAACGGGCCCAATAGGAACTGTCCGTAAATCCAAAACTGATTTCATTTCCCGGTTTATAAATCCAGTTCGAAGAGTTTTTTGCTTCTTCTACAGAAGAATGCTTTCTGTCTTCAAGGTAGAGGAGATATTTTCCAAGATAGGACTCATTGAAAGATGCTCCGATCAGGATCGGATTTTTCGAAGTTGAGTCAGAAAATAAACCGCTTTGAAATAAACAGGATAAAAAAAATAACAGCAGTGATAATTTCATACTACGATTTTTTCAGAGATTCAGAGTATAGTTCGATCGAACATCGACCGGTTTTTTTAATTCGATCGGATCAATTGACTTAATTATAGCACTGGTCGGGCCAAGCCGGGTTCTGATTTTTCTCCTTATTGATTGTCATTCTTCGGAGAACTCAATATATATAGGCTTGAAAACTTTTCAATGATAAAAATGAAACCGAGATGAGCCCAATTTCAGGATACTTTGCATTATCAGTCTTTCTATTCAGCTTTAACTGCCTGAACTATAAATCAAAAAATGGCGTTCCGGTTTTTGGAATTATCGGAGGAGGAACAGTACCTTCCGATGCATCCCCGACTGATACACCTGATACAACAGAATATACGGTAAGCGGAACCGTCACCGGATTGACAGGCACTGGTTTTATAATTACAAATAACGGGAGTGATGACCTTTCAATTTCAGGTGGATCAGCAAATTTCACTTTTGCTTCAAAATTAAGATCGGGAAAATCATATATCGTTGCAATAAAAACTTATCCCTCGTCTCCATCCCAGGCGTGCGCAATTACCAATCCTTCAGGGACAATCCAATCTGCAAATGTTACAAACATCAGTATCAATTGCACAACAGGATACACGGTGAGTGGAACGGTTTCCGGGCTTACGGGAACTCTTGTGCTGCAAAATAACAGTTCCGACAATCTCAGTATTTCTGCAAATGGGGCATTCCCTGCGTTTTCTGCGCCGCTTCTGAATCTTTCTGCCTATTCGGTGACTGTGAATTCTCCTCCATCCGGTCAGGTTTGTTATATTGCGCAGGGAACCGGAACGATCACTGCTTCCAATGTTACAAATGTTGATATTCAATGTACAACAGGTTCTGTTCCGCCAGGCCCGCTTGTAGGCGGAACAATTGTAAAAGAATTGGTTCCGCAATTTGGAAATGATAATCCGAATGCGGGCAGCCCTTTTGCAGGTTCGGTGGGTGCAGCGAGTACTACCAATGGAACTGGAACAGTTGCAAGATTCAGCGGTCCCTATCAGATCACAACCGATGGGGTTTATATTTATGTGGCGGACAGGAATAATCACAGTATCAGAAGAATAAGAATTTCGGATGCTCTTGTTGATACCTTCGCGAATGACTCGGGCAACAATATTGATACTCCGACCGGAATCACAACAGATGGTGTAAATGTTTATGTTGCAACACAGGTAAAATGCCAGATTGTAAAAATTAAAATTTCTACCGGTGCGATCTCTGTCATTGGCGGAGGTGCAGCCTATTCTTGTGGAATAAATTTGCCTTTGGCAATGACGATTGATGGAGCAAATCTTTATATTACAGCCTTTTCAGGTAACAAAATATTCAAACTTGATGTAAACACACTGGTTACCACAACAATAGTAGGAACTGGAACAGCCGGTTTTGGAGACAATGTAGTTGGAACCAGTGCAACTATCAGTGGACCCAGGGGAATCATAAAAGTCGGAGATTTTCTTTATGTTTCCACTGGCGGTCACAGCATCAGGAAGATTGATCTGACTTCAGGAACTTATTCTGTAACAACCCTGGCGGGTTCAACTGCGGGTATCAACGGGGCAGACGACAGTACGGGTCCCACAGCCAGATTTTTTTCACCCTTCGCTATTTCTTCTGATGGAACAAATCTTTACGTAGCTGATTCAGGAAATAAAACAATCAGAAAAATTGTAATTTCTTCCGGCGTTGTGACAACTCTTGCGGGGTGTGATTCTGCAGGAGCTGCAACAGTGATCGGTTCCGGAAATCCGTCTGTGAGCTGCACCGGAACTGCGAGATTCCGGGAACCTTCCGGAATGACTTCTGACGGTTCCTATCTGTATGTGTCGGATGATCTCGATCATATTATCAGAAGAATTGAATAGAACCCGACGATAATGAATCATAAGAATAGAAATATATTTCGCCTGCCGCATTTTTTTGTATAAATTCAAAAAAAGCCCTGCGCAGGGAATCCTTTACTTAAAAAAAGATCCGCGGACAAAGCGGGAAAGTTACCGAAAATCAATATATGAGGGTGAGTTACCTCCTTTTCCAGGAGAACTTCCGGAACTAACACGAAAATGAGTGTCCGGAATATCATTGGAGCGCACTATATAACTGTGTTCCCTACCCGGATTATTTTTGATCTTTCTTAAAAGAGGCAGATAATTGGATTTGAATAATAAAAACCTTACATTTCCGAACAACATCACTTTTGCAAAAAAAACATTCTGGAATATTTTATACATTAGTGCAATCTTTTCTATTGGAAGTCTTTCTGCCGCTGAAACAGTAATTTTAAAAAATGGAACAGTTTTCAAGGGACAGGTGCTGGATCAGAACAAGGAAGGAGTGAAAGTCAAAACGGAAGACGGCAGATCCATCGAGATATCTAAATTCCAGATCCTGAAAATTATCTACCGTGAAGTCAGTTCTGAACAAATGAAAAGTATAAAGGCTGCTGAAGAAAAAAGACTGAAAGACCTGGAAAGGCTTGCCCAGGAAAAAGAAAAAGCCGGTGAAGCAAAGCGTCATGAAATCGAATCTGAGATTGCAAAGGCAGAGGAAGAAAAAAATAAACAGGAAGAAGAAGAACGAATTGCGTTTCTGAAAAGTAAGGGTATCGATACCGGTCCAAAAACCAGATTCGGCGCAATCCTGCGGTCAGTAATTCTTCCCGGTTGGGGACAATTTTACCAGGGCAGGAATGTAGCAGGAGTAGGATTTTTTGGAACATTTCTGGCAGGAGCAGGGTATGCCGCATACCAGCAACAGGAATATCTGGCAAGGGTGAATGACTATCACTACGCAAATGAGAAATTTAATTACAATTATTTCTTTCAGAAGACCATAAACCTCGTCGATCAGCACTGGATCATGCACGGAACAGATCGCAAATCGCCTTCGCAGTTCTTGCAGGAATTTATGCCATCAATCTGATCGATGTTGTCGTTTTTCATCCAAAGCAGAATTTCTCTCTACGTGCGTCAGGCGTAAGCGATGGTCTTGCGCTCAGATTGGAATACCGGTTTTGAATTTCAGAAACGATTTCATCCCGGCACCTGCAGTAAGCAGGACCGGGCAGTGAGCAAAATCAAATTCAGATAGAATAATTCTATTTAATGATGTTCAGATGTTTGTCGAGGTTCGCAATTCGCAGAATTGTCATTACTTCCTGACTGATATTTTTTATTTTGAGGCTTCCTTCTCTTTCCGAAAGATATTTCTGAGAGTTGAAAATTGCCCCGATTCCAGATGAGTCAAGATAGACATTTTTTCCGAAATCAAGAATTATATCGAGATAACCCAGATCGGCCTGCTTGATGATCAGTTCTTTCAATTGGATTGCGTTTTTCATGCTTATGCTGCCATCAACCGATATGGCGCAAATTCCGTTTTCAATTTTTACATCTGTAGACAACATGGGAAACGCTTATCAGGTAAGGCTCACAATTTCTACTGTTAAATTCAATCAAATTATTCCATTAATCCAGAATTTTTGTGCTGTTCATTCTTTGACTTCTAATTTATGCTTGCGTGGTTATTATATCACATTAAGATATTTCACACATGAAAGTTAAGTTCTGGTGAGTCAGAGGGTCGATCGGTTCGCCGAACAGGGGATCGACAATTCGAAAAAAGATAGAACACATTCTTTCGATAGCCACGCCTACTGATATTCAGAGCAAAACTTCGATACAGAATTTTCTGGATGCGCTTTCTTTTTCCATTGTGA
>JAIOQL010000051.1 GCA_021413405.1 Leptospira sp. | reverse complement strand
CCTGCAATTCCTTTTCCGCGGGGCACGCGCATTTCAGAAAGAGTGTCACCTTTGGCGCCTTTTGCAACTTTGAAGACCAGTGCATCAAGCTCCTTGTTGTAGAGCAGTAAGGAACAGCCCTCTGTATTGATGACGTCTTTTGTTGTTTGCATAATGTTACTGAGGAGTTCATTCAGATCATCAGTAGAATTGATCCTGCTAGTAATTTCAGAGATAAGGCGAAGAGTGAGTTGTTTGCGGGCCATGCTATTGAGAGTTTAGGAGGCTGTATTATAAAGTCAAGAGATTTGAATGATAGAAATCTGTTCCTATAATTCTCGCAAAGGATAAAAGAGACAGAGAAAACTACACCTGGAAGAAAATGAAGTATCAATCAGCAAAAAGCTGACTTTTTGTTGCTACTTGAATAATCCTGGAGGAAATTCTATGTTAAATTTATAATCACTGAATTCCGCTTCGACTTTGATTTCAGTTTCTGAATTATCTTTTCTGACTGTGGCTGTGAGCCGTGAAAAAGAAGGTTCCTGGAATTCATAATTTTCTTCAAAGAACAGTTCGAGCCTCTGGCTTTTAATTCCTTTTTTTAGAACGGAAGGTTCCTGAATTACACGTTTTATCTTAAAAGTATTTTTATCAATCCAGAGTTCTCCTTTTGAAAACTTATCCTTGCTGGCAGGAGGAGTCACTCTGAATTTCGAAATTTCATTATTCGATTCCATTTCCAGAAAAGAATATTGCAGGAGACCCTCTTTGGAAAGCCAGTCTATGAAAACCTTCGATGATTTTTCCAGATTTCCATACACATCCTGCTTTATTCCGTTTATTTTTTTTTCTTCCACTATGAAAACGAATTTTCCGGGATTCCGGAAGAAACCTTTCTGTCTTCTTTTTTCAATTTCTGTTTTTCCGGTTGAGCGATCAGTAGCTTCTGTTTTAATTTCCTGTCTCACTGCATAGTTGTTTACTTTTGATCTCTCTGCCTGAAACAGTTCTCCTGCTTTAATTATAGGGAAGGGTAATTCCTTTGCTGAAACTGAAGTCGCAGGCAATATTGCTGGGAGAATTAAAAATATGAAATGAAAGTCAAATTTTTTCATTTCACTCGCGGGGAAAGTTTTCAGAATTGAAAATAGACAAATTCCTTTCCTGCTTTCGAGTAAAGACCGACAGCAACCAGAAGGATCATATAGGATGCCGGGATCAGGATCAGTTTATGTTTTTGTAATGCGTTCGGGATAAATTCAAAATATTGCACAGCCTGTGTGACCCATCCAAGTACACTGAGATACAAAAGGGTTTCGATACTTCCGATTTCAATCCCGCTTTCCCAAAGTAGGATCCGTTTTACGGTTACTAGCAGATTTTCCATGTTGTTCGACCTGAAAAAGAAAACACCGACAATGAATACATGGTATACGAAAATAATTCGCAATACTGTCCCGGCTTTTCCGGGTGGTGTCAGCTTTATCTGGAATTTTTCAAGAATGCGTTCGAGTGAAAGCATAACTCCGTGGAAGAATCCCCAAAGAACATATGTCCAATTGGCACCGTGCCAGAGTCCGCCGAGGGTAAATGTAATGATCTGGTTAACGTAGGACCGGAGTTCGGAAACCCTGTTTCCTCCCAGGGAAATGTACATATAATCCCTCATCCAGGTCGAAAGGGTGATGTGCCATCTTTTCCATAGATCCCGGGGAGAATCTGCGAAATAGGGGGCAATGAAATTTTCAGGAATATGGAAGCCGAGAAGATAGGCGACACCGCGCGCAATGTCTGTGTAGCCGCTAAAGTCACAGTAGACCTGCCAGGAAAATCCATAGGCAGCAAGGATCAGGTTCAGGGCGGAATGCTCTGATGGAGAATTCCAGACCGGATCGATTATCAGTGCAATATTGTCTGCGATCAGAATTTTTTTCAGGGTCCCGAAAGCGATGAGTGAAAGGCCAGGGGTTATAAATTCATTGTGGAATTTTATATTTTTCAATTGCGGCATAAAATCCACCGAACGCATAATCGGACCGGCAATCAATTGCGGAAAGAACATTATAAATATTGTAAATTCGAATAACGAAATTCTTTCAGTGATATTTTTCCTGTAAACATCGATCACATATGCAAGCATCTGGAAAGTGTAAAAGCTGATCGCGAGCGGGAGAATAATTTTAAAGCTCGATGATTCAATGTTCACAAAGGAAGGGATTCCGGAAATCTGTCCGAAGAAATTTGTAAAAAAATAAAAATATTTGAAAATCCCGAGATTAAGAAGGTTCAGGAAAATGGCAAACACAAGGACTTTTCTGCTTTGGGTTTTGCGAAGACTTTCGATAAACAAAAAGTTTATCACAATAAACGCAACAAAATGAAACAGAAACGGAACGCTCCACGAGCCATAAAAAATCAGGGAGGAAATCAGTATTATGACTTCTTTTCCTTTTTGGAACGGGAGACACCAGTAGACAATGTAAACTGCAAGGAAGAAAATAATAAAAATAAGCGAAGTAAAAAGCATTAATTTCCGGGCTTTCCGTAATTTTTCAGAAGATAGTCGCCTAACTTTTCGGAGAATATTTCCATCCCGAACCTATTCAGGTGGATGGCATCATAACAATAGTCCCCGTTTTTCGGGCCGTCGAGGATAAATTGCATGTCTTCTGTAACCGTATTCTCCTTCCCGAGAATTTTTTCAAGTTCCGCTTTCCAGAAAAGTGCCCTTTCCTTTCCGCCTAAATTTCTGATGAGATCGCTGTATGGAGCGAACACATTTATTATTTTGATGTTGCGTTTTCTGATTTCATCATAAATGATTTTTAGCCGCTTGAAATAGAGTTTTGTTTTTGCGGTTTCATTCATGTCAACGTTGGTGATTTCGGCAAGAGCGCAGGTCTTATGAATTGCAATTTTGTGTTCTGAATTCGAGCCGGCCGGGATCGGATCCGTGTTCCCGGGGGCAGTTTTCTCTTTGCATTCAGTCATGCTTCTCGTTT
>JAIOQL010000417.1 GCA_021413405.1 Leptospira sp. | reverse complement strand
GACCAATTCATTTATTTCGATGGCACATGGTCTCCAGGAACGGGAGAACATGAAAGATGCATTTGGAAAATTTGTGAACAAGGAAATTGCAGAACTCGCCGCAACCGGAAAACTGAAAGTTGGAGGGGAGAGGAAAGATTGCGCAATTTTCTTTTCTGACATCCGTGGATTTACAGCCATTTCTGAAAAACTGGAACCGGAAGAGGTTGTCGAATTTCTGAATCAATATATGACTGAAATGGTTCTCTGTGTAAAATCTACTCACGGTATTGTGGATAAATTTATTGGCGATGCGATTATGGCTGTCTGGGGTGCTCTAAAGGCAAATGAGAACAATACAGAAAATGCAATCAACTCGGCACTTATGATGCGTCAGGCGCTACTCAAATTTAACAAAGGTCGCGGCTCTGCCAAAAAGCCTGTGATCAAGATTGGCTGTGGAATCAATTCCGGATATGTAGTTGCAGGGCAGATTGGTTCAGAAGAAAAACTCGAATATACAGTGATCGGGGATGCAGTGAATCTCGCATCCAGGGTAGAGGCTCTCAACAAACCATTCGGAACAGATATTCTGATCTCACAGAATGCATACGATAAGGTGAAAGGTATTTTTAAAGTAGAAAAAATGCACGCAATCCGGGTGAAGGGAAAAGAAGAAGTTCAGACTATCTATGCAGTCCTTGGAAGGGAAGATGATCCAAAATGCCCCGACAGTCTGAAAGAAGTCCGGAGAATTGTTGGAATCAATTTCAAACCGCTTGAAAAGACCACTGGCAAAAAAGATACCGATTTTAAAGAAGAAAAATATGAACTTGCATAGATTCAAACAATGGGTTTCAATTATCCTCAGTCCTGAATGGAGGCTTCTCACTATTTTAAGTACGACCGCCATTCTGTTTACAATTGTTTTCTTTTGTGATTTGAACCGGAGCCAGAGTTTTGGAACCCGAAAAATCATCGGAAATATCACATTTAAGAAAAATACAGTTCAAAGGAAATTCGATAACCAGGTAGTATGGGGCAATCTTGAAAATGAAAGTCCGCTTTCCAATAAAGATTCAATCAGGTCGGC
>JAIOQL010000116.1 GCA_021413405.1 Leptospira sp. | reverse complement strand
TACAGGCTTAATAGAGTTTTCATAAGCAAGAATTGCTTCTACCGCTTTTTCATACATGCTCATCACCAAAGCCTGAGCAGCGTCACACATTTGATCCTTGCGAAAAGACTCTTCATGAAGAGTTTCAGTTATTGATCCATCCGGATTAAATGCCAGACAACCAAGCAGGTTTTGAACAACAATTTTGTCATCGCCTGCAACATGCGATGGATCAAAAATAACCGGAAGAATTGTTTTCTTCTTAGCATGCGTAATTACATTGAAATCAGGGGTATTCCTGCAATACCCTTCTTTGATGAAAAGAGTCTTAACTCCGCGCTCGCACAAAATAATATTTAAATTTCCCTGGTTAGCGATATATTCTGCTGCAGAAAACCATTCTTCCGCTTCATTACCAAATCCTCTTTTTAATATCACGGGTTTCATTGTTTTTCCAACTGCTTCCAGTAATTCAAAATCCTGAGCATTCCTGGTTCCAATCTGGATCATGTCTGCATGTTTCGCAACTTCTTCAGCCATCGTATGATCCATGACTTCAGTGACATAGGGAATCCCAGTTTCTTCTCGCACCTTGTCTAGCATTTTGATTCCTTCCCAACCCAACCCTCTCCAATCAGTTGGTCTTGTACGTGGCTTGAATGCGCCACCACGCAAAATAATTCTATCTAAGATTCCGAATTTCTCTCCGATTGCTTTTGCCTGCTTTCCTATTGTGAGAGTTTGTTCAAGTGTTTGAGGAGAATCCGGGCCAACTATAAAAATATGTTTCCCTGTTCCAAATTTCCGAACGAGCCCATCAGGTCCTTTGACTTCAACAATGCGGTCTGCCCGGTGAACTGCTTCACCTGCCTTGCCAGCCCCGACACGAGCTATATTTTTGTACGGTGCTGATACATTCCAGATTCTTGTGACACCCGGCAATTCTTTGACATAGCCTGATTTTTCAGAAATCTTCCTGGTATCACCAATAAAGTGCAGAGTATCGGAGATCGTTCCACCCCGAATTATTTCTAATGAATTCCCACAATCTTTTGCGAGTTTCTTGATGACTTCCTCTGTTTCAGAAAATCCCTTTTCTAATTCAACTATGTCCATTTTTGTGTCCTGTAAATTACAAGAATTATCATATTGCGTGCGGGTCAATCCTTTAGTTTTTTCTCGACTTCGGAATGGTTTTATGCGACATAGAAAGAAAAAATAGATGTGACTCATTAACAAATTCATATGCTTATTCGAAGATATTGGAAGACGGATTCTTCCTGACGAATTCTATTGAACAAGATCTAAAAAGTTGTTAACAGAGGTGAGCTATGTATGATTTATTAGTCCAGATTATAAAGTATGGATTCAGCACTATACTCCTTCTGACGAGTCTCTTCAGCTTTTATATCTCCTTTAAAGAAAAGAAATCCTACAAATTTCTATTCCAATGGTTCTCTCTGATCGGGTATGTGCTTCTATCCGCCAGTTTGTTACTTATGTTTTTCACAAACTACCATGAAAAAGACGTATCTCTCACTTTCATCAAGGGAATTTCAACTGCATTCAGTTTCGTATATGGAGTATATGCAACTTTAAATGGATTTCATGAAACCAATCCCGAAACGGGAAAACGGCAATTAACAAAATTCGGAGTCATCGGAATTTTAATTTTTTGCTTTAATACAGTTTTTTCAGTCAGCTTGGATTTTCTAAAAGAAGCGACGGAGCAGGAAGCAAAACTAAAGGAAAAATTGGAAGTCCTGGAAAAGGAACAAAAACGAAAACAGGAATATGAAAATCTGATCGGAAGCGTCGGGTTTGTTGAGAAAAAAGCAGGGGATCTCAAGATTGATTTTCAGAAATTCAGTGAATCACTATATCACAATCTCTCAAAAACTGAGCAGGAATTGCGGGAAGCAAATGGTTTACTAACAGTCAAAGAAACGGAATTGAAAGAAACTCTAACAAAATTAGCTACGGGTGATATTCTTTTAAAGCAATTGACCGAATCATTTTCCAAATCTGAGCGAAATTTAGCCACACGGGATGCTGAGCTTAAGGAAGCGCAAGGCAGACTCTCTTCTTCAGAAACTGTTATGAAACAATCGGCGGAGCAAATTATGAAATTAGAAAAGAATATTACTGCCAGAGAAACTGAAATCAGGAATGCAGGAACGATTCTTTCACATCTGGAAATTAATTTCAAAAAATTGCAGGATGAGCATGGAAAAATAGATAAACTGATTGTAATGAGAGAGACTGAGCTTAAAGAATCTCAGATGCGTTCGGGAAATTTTGAAAATACTCTTAAGCACACCCAGGAGCAGCTTAATAGGACAGAAAGGAATCTTGTCTCGCGCGAAACTGAAAATAAGGAAATCATTTTGAAACTTTCTGCTATTGAATCCGCACATCGAAAACTACAGGATGATTTCCTGAAGACAGAGAAAAATTTCAGTTCAAAAGAAACGGAACTGAAAGATCTTTCTACAAGACTTTCCCAGACTGAATCCAATCTCAGAAGGGAAGTCGAAGAGCATTTGAAAACCCAGAGACTGCTGGGTTCTAAGGAAACCGAATTAAAGTATTGCGGATCAAAGCCAATGGAGCCAAAATCATGATCCCAATATTTTTAACGAAAAGTATTGGACAGGTAATAATCGTAGTCTGAAACATTCATTATGAAAAATTTATTTGATGTCAGCGGAAAAACAATCCTGGTCACAGGTGCAAGCAGAGGGATTGGAAAAGTCTTCGCTGAAGGATTCAGGGATTCGGGAGCAATTGTTTATGGCACTGGAAGCAAACAGGAATCAATTGAATGGATGAATGATTCGGGCATTCAGGGAAGGGTAGCCGATATTACAAAGCCCGGATCTATGACTCCCATAATTGATGAAATCCGGTCAAAGCATGGCAGACTTGATTGCTTGATCAATAATGCCGGATATGCAACTAATAAACCCGCCTCTGCATTTAAAGAAGACGAAATTTATAAAATCATTGATACAAATTTTGCAGGAGTCTTCAGGGCATGCCAGGCATATTATAAAGCCCAAAAAAAAGACGGCGGCAACATTATAAACATCGCGTCTGTTCTTGGTTTGCGGGGATACTCTCTTTCCTCGGTTTACTGTGGAACCAAAGGTGCTGTAATTCAATTAACAAAGGCATTGGCGGCAGAATGGATTGGAGCTGGATTCAAGGTCAATGCAATTTGCCCCGGATTCATTGATACTGATATGACAATTATGCTCAAGGAAAAGCCTCAGATCCTGGAGCAGCTCAACAGTTCAATCCCACTAAAAAGAATGGGAAAACCCGAAGAACTCCTGGGGACCGCAATCTTTCTGGCAAGTGATGCATCCTCCTACATAATGGGTCAGAGCATAGTTGTTGACGGTGGCCTGATAGAAATAATGCGATAGGAATTATCGGATCTGGAAATTGTGTTTTTTTCCAAGTTCAATTATATCAGAGTTTATCTTCTTAACCCGATCCTGTGTGAAAGTTTTTTCATAGGTCAGTAAAGATATTCTGTAGGTAACGGATTTTTTATTCTCTCCTAAATTGACGCCACGATAAATATCATTCACCCAAATTGCTTCAAACTCCGGAATATCTGATTTTTTTACAAGTTCTCCGAACGAATTTGTTTCATCAGATTCGTTCATCAGAACGGACACATCTATCTGATCCTGCGGATACATGGACGGTGGTTTGAAATATTTTTTGCTTTTTTCCAGAACATAAGTTTGATACAGCTCTTCGAAATCTATCTGCCCAACGATTAACCTTTTTTTAATCCCGTATGCATCCATCCATTTTGGATGCAGAAAACCGATTTCAGCGATCCGCTTCCCATTGCAGGAAAAAGTCAGGGAACAGTTCGGGTGAAAATAAGGGATATCCTCATTCTTCAGTTCATATTTCTGTATGTTCAGAAACCTAAATAGATTTTCCATTTCATTCCGGGATTTCAAAAAGTCATCCTCAAATAATATTCTCAAATCGTTCTGTTTCCGGTTTGGCGCAAATGCAAAAACAAAATATTTGCGTTCATTTGGAAGATCGCCTTTTTTAGTACCTCTATAAACCCGGCCTAATTCAAATATCCTGATTAATTCAAACCGGTCCGCATTTGTTGCGACATTTCTGAAGATAGAAGGGTACATCGAATTGCGAAGAAATCTGTACTCTACCGGCATCGTGTTGACGATGGAGACTGGTTCCTTTCCATCGTTTTCAAATTTAACATCTGAATCAGACGCAAAAGAATAATTATAAACCTCAGAATATCTCAAATTCATGGAGAAAAAAGATTTCAGTCTTCTCTCGAGAAGCCTCCGTTCATTGGAAATGGGAGGGCTAAGAACAGAAGCAAGAGCAGATTGTTCAACTTCCTTATAGCCGATAGTTCTGCCAATTTCTTCTACAATATCTTCCGGAATGGTGATGTCGTAGTTGTGTCTGAAACGCGGAACGGTGATCACTAATGAATCATCCTTTGAATCAGTTGAAAAGCCTAACCTGCTCAAAATATCGAGAATGTCATTGTTCTGAATTTGCTTTCCGATTTTCCTGCAAATAAATGAGAATGTAGTGCTGATCTGAAATTTTTTTCCGGATGCATTATCAAAGCCCACAGGTGCAGTGGCCGAAATATTTTCGCAACCATTTTCTTTTAACAATAGAAGAGATCTTGCGATGACCGGAAGAGAGGAGTGTGAGTCCAACCCTTTCTCATAACGCATGGCTGCTTCCGATCTGATACCTGTTTCTTTTGATGACTTCCTGATGTCCTCTCTTTTGAAAACCGCAGATTCAAGAACCAGCTCATCCGTTGATTCGGATACAGATGATTCAGAACCTCCCATTATGCCGGCAATCGCAACAGGCTGTCCTTCATTTCTTATAAGAAGAATTCTTTCATTCAGCTCCTTTTCAGAACCGTCAAGGAGACTGATTTTTTCCTTTTCTTTTGCAAAACTGACTTCGATTCGTATATTCCGAAATTTTTTCCGGTCAAAAAAATGAGTCGGCTGACCCATTTCCAGCATAACATAGTTTGAGACGTCTACTACATTATTGATAGAACGGATTCCACAACGTTCAAGTCTTGATTTAATTTTGAAATCGGATGCGGAAATTCTTACATTCTTTATCAATGACGCAAAGTATGAATGTGCATTTTGATTTTCAATGACACTAATATCTTCTTTCAGTTCAAAACTGAATACCGAATCGAACGGATTGAATTTTAGCGGAAGCCTCAGCTGTGCAGATAGTTCCCTCGCAAAACCGAAATGGCTCCATAAATCAGGTCTGTGAGTAATTGATTTATTATCGATAGTAAGAATAATATCATTGAGAGCAAATAGAGTAAGTAAATCACTTCCTAATTTGGATAGCTTATCCATCCTGAAAACATTTGAATTATCCTCTGAAAATCCAAGATCCTTCTCAGAACAAAACATTCCGAAACTTTCAATACCTTTCAAAACATTTACCTTGATTTGTTGTCCATTCAGAGTTGTGCCTGGAAGTGCCAGAGGAAGCAAATCCTCCTTCTCTAAACCAGTGGCCGCAGTAACAACGGTAAGTTTTTTCTTTCCATCCGAAACAATGCAAACCGATAGTCTATCAGCATCAGGGTGCTTCTCAATGGATTCAACTTTAACAGCTACAATAGATCTGAGGTGCGGCATGTTTTCTTCCGCAGAATCTATTTCACAAACAGATGTATTTATTTTGTCCAAAATCGTTTCCATGGGAATTGATTTCAACTCGACAAAGTCATTTAGCCAATCGTAAGATAGTTTCAAATGTGTATCCTGGTTATTTTGATATGGAATTCTGATTGATTACTTGCACAAGGAATTTTCTGTCTAATTGATAAGGTTTTAAAACTCTAAAATGCTTTCCATCGTTCAAAATCCAAGAATTATTCAGGCAGACATTCTTCGCGGAGCAGCTATTCTTTCTATGCTCGGTGCAAACCTTGCCGGAAGAATTTTAGAACAACCCCATTCCCTTACTTTGCGAATCTGTGGAACTTTCGCAGCTTCAACTTTTGTAATCCTGAGCGGCTGCCTGATATATCTCACATCGGAAAGGAAACATTACTCCACCAGACACTACCTGATTCGAGGGCTTTACATATTAGTTGCAGCTTCTATTGTTGATCTTTTTACGATGCATGTCCCGCTGATTTATGTCGATATTCTTTCCTTGTTAGGAATGTCGATTCCAATTGTATATTTCTCTCTTTCACTGAAACCCTTTTTACGATTTTTCCTGGTTCTGGCAATCTTTGCGATAACGCCAATTCTTCAAAACTTCTTCGGATATTCTGATTTGCCAATGGAAATTCTTTTTACAATGAAAGGAACTGTCCGGTCGACAGGAGATGTATCCGGGATAATTTCAAATTGGATCATTGATGGGTATTTCCCAATTTTTCCCTGGATTGGATTTGCCCTTCTCGGGACAATTCTAATGCCAATTATGGATTCCTATCATAACTTCTCCGCCAATCGGAAAATTTTATACTTTTTCCTATTGATTTTCTTTTTAGAAATATCGATATTCATCTGGATCAACTACCCCGGTCAATTGCTTATACGCTCAAATTATAGTGAGATGTTTTATCCCCCGACCATAGGCTATATTTTGACTGCAATTGCAGCGTTTCTGATTGTGTATCAGTTTCTGAGTTTTCGAATCGTCACGATATTACTGCAGCCTCTTCAGTTACCGGGGGCTCTTTCTCTTTTTGTTTACATCTTTCACATTGCATTCATTGAATATGCTATCATTCCACTCTGCCTGGCCATTGGTTTTACAGGTTTAGTGCCGCACAGAATCTATCTTCTCTGTTATTTCCTTTTAGTCGCTACTGTATTTATTGCCGTTTGGTTACTAAAACGTCTGAAAGAGCGGAGCTTTTTCCAGAAATTCCCTGACTTCATTAAGTTTTATTTTGGAGGATGAATAAAATAACTTTCAGTACTGCGAGTAACAACGACTACGTCACGGATTAGTCAAATTCAGATATAAAACGAAACTTTTACAATTGAAAGTAAGCAGGTTTTACCTATGCTTTTGTGGTTTATTCATATTCTCTTCAGCAAAATATGTTCGGACTAATTAAATCTGTCTGACGCCAGAAGAAGAACTCCTAAATCAAATTTGGCCGATCCCAACCGGAATCCGCATCGAATTCGTAACATGATTGTAAATAATCACTCATACGTAACCCGTATGTAATATGTTTGTAACATTTGGCTCCTATAAAGACTACATCAATTCAAAAGAGGAAATAAATTTGAAAAAATGTAATATTACCGTAACAGCCGTATTGTTTACTTTCTTTCATGCATACAGTTCTTTTGCTCAGGATACTTTTCCTGACCTGTATGTTGACAAAAAGACGGGACAGGTATTCACCGAACCCGGTCAAAACAGGGAGAAACTGGAACCCAAAAAGAAAGAAGAAGCTAAATCAGCCGAAGTAAAAACTGCGCATCCACCTGCAACTGCCAAGCCTTCAACGACTCTTCCTGATGGATTTGCGCACAGACCGGATGACGTAAAAAAGGAAAAACTCACCATATTGGGGAGAATTCAATATCGTGGCGTTTCTGGCTCGGCAGACTCTCCGTTCTCAAACGGTCATAGAGATTTCAACGCAGTCGATTGGAATTTCAGAAGGCTCCGGCTTGGAACAATGTACGAAAATGATTATTGGGGTACAACCATCCAACTTCGATTGGAAAATATGTTAAACAGAGTGGATATAGCTCAAACCACCAGTACGATAAATTATACAGATTCTTCAGGAAAGCCTCAATCTGCTACTTTTGTTACAAATGAAAGAATGAAGGACAATAGAGGATATGTTCATGAGGCAGTTGTATTCGCGAAAATACCATATGCAGGACTCAGACTGACAGCTGGGTCGATTAATATTCCGTTCAACAGGGAATATTTGCAATCCTCTGCAAACTTCGTTTCAATAGAGCGGAGTGCGATAACATTGGCACTTCCTCAGTTCGATAATGGGGCAATGATTACAGCAACCCCCTTAAAAGAAATAGGTCATAAATGGGAGCGATATCTTTGGGTATCATTTATGGTTGGAAACGGTAAGGGGGGTTCGGGTGATTATGGTACCGGTAGAAGACAGGATCTGACAACTTCAAACAGGTTTGGCTCTGTTAATATTTCTCCTATTTATTACGGTCGGGCCGTATTCAATGTTTTCGGAGGTCTGGTCAGAGAAGTTGATGGCAAGGAAGTGAACTGGCAGGAAGGAGAAGAAATTTTCCAGAAAGAAATGAAATGGTCCATCGGAACTGGATATGCGCAGACACAGAATCTAATAACGCCGGTTCTGTCTGCAATTGAATTTAATCCGGGAACAACAAATGCCATTCAATATGTCACTGCTCAGGGTTCGAATGCAGACAGAGGCGGAGTAGATGCGACAACTGGTTTACCTAATTTTTTAGTTCCGAATAGTGTTACGACTCCCGGTCGGCCAAAGATGGGTCTTGTGGCCCACACATATGATTCGACTTTTACTTACAAAGGATTTTATCTGAATGGAGCCTATTCAAAATTTACAGGAGCCGCATCAAACGGATTAATCGGATACCATGGAACCGTTGGCTATAATTTCAAAATAACTGAAAAGTTCTATATGATGCCTGTGTTTAAATACGACTTCATACAAGGCGACTTTAACCGGAACGGAAAAATTGATCCTACCGACACTTTGCGTTTTTACTGGTTTGGATTGAATTTCTTTGGCGATAAACATCACTTCAAAGTTCAATTATATTATCAGATCCTCGCAAACAGACTTGCAATCGATCCAAATTCCGGACAGGCGACACCGATTGATGATAGAAGGATTTATCTTCAGGTTCAGGCTAATTTCTGGACTGGAACAGTTTCACCTGAATACTACAGCACTAGAATGAATTAATAGGAGAAGATATGAATACAATATTTAGAATAGAATTCTACGCAATTATACTGACATTTCACGTTCTGTTTCAGTGTCAGTCAAAGCATGAAGACCGGAATGCTCTTGCAGGATTGGTTATGAATAATCTGGCCAGTGGATCCGGCTCTACCGCCGATGGATTTAAATCAATGATTGACCTCACCAGAGCAGACTTGGCAAAACAATCGTATACCGGTAATTGTTTTGATACATTTCAGCTTGATGGAGTCAATGTTAGCCCGTCTACATACTACAACACGTATTATGGAGGTTCCGGGGGACAATTGAATTCCGATATCCGAAAAGTTGCGCTTTCAAAATCTGATTGCACTGCACTCGGATTTGCAGGCCCGAGTAATACAAACTATGGAAGTGCATCCCAACGTCCTGACCCTAAGGATAAATTTACATTTAAGCAATACAGCTGTGATCCAAATAATAACCCATGTCCGAAGGCAGGAATCACTGCTACAGGATTTTAGAATATTTGTTTGAGAGGGACAAGGGGCGAATAATCCCTTGTCTGATTCAGAAAGACTGTTTCAAGAATCTCAAATTTCCCGAATGGAAAAAGCGGATGTCGTTGATCGCATAACGCATCATCACTAACCTGTCAAGTCCGAGTCCGAAAGCAAAGCCTGTCCATTCTGCCGGATCTATTCCGGCCAATTTGAGCACATTGGGATGAATCAAGCCGCAAGGTAACAGTTCAACCCAACCTGAATGTTTGCAAACCGAACAACCCGATCCGTCACACACCATACAGGAAATATCCAATTCAAATCCCGGTTCAACAAATGGAAAATATCCGGGACGAAGCCTGACTTTAACTTCCTTCTGAAAAATTTCCTTCAGGAGAACGTTCATGGTGTAAATGAGATTCGATACAGATATATCTTTCCCGACGACCATTCCTTCGATCTGGTAAAAAGTATTTTCGTGAGAGGCATCAACTTCTTCATAACGAAAAACTCTTCCGGGGGCAATAATCTTGAACGGAGGCTTGAGTTCACGGAGCGTTCTAACCTGAATTGCGGATGTATGAGTTCTCAAAAGATTCCCATCGGAAGTATAAAAAGTGTCCTGCATATCTCTTGCAGGATGGTCACCTGTAAAGTTTAGTGCTTCAAAATTATTGTAATCCGTTTCTACCTCTGGCCCATCCATAATACTGAATCCCATTGAGGTAAAAATGTCTTCGATTTCATATTGAATCTTAGTTATCGGATGTAGGCTTCCTGTTTCTTCAGGTTTCAATGGACGTGTCGTATCAAATTTTTCAGTTTGCAAAGTAACAGAATAATATTCTTCCTTGAGAGAAGTTCTCACTTTATGAACATACTCTTCAATTTTCTCTGCTGCCTGATTCGCACGTTGACCGAAAATCTTTTTTTCTTCGATGGAAAGACTGCCAATATTTTTCAGAACTGCGGTAAGCTTTCCTTTTTTGCCGATAAATATGTTTTTGTTATTATCCAGATCAGTTTCTGTTTTTGATCCATTGATAACCTTCTGAGCTTCCTCAAGGATTGATTCTATTTCATTTCCCGCATTCATATTTTTTTTCCTATGTTTCCAGATAATCGCGTTTCTTATCAAGCCAGAATGCGACAGCCGCCAATGCCAGGTAGGCAACAAGTGCACTTATGGCAGCCATCTCCGGATTATCCGGAGGAGGATTGAAAAAAAAGTTTATAGTATTTACAATTTGCAAAAATATAATATAAATCCACATTGAATATTTTCCTGAAATGCCGCTTCCCGTTGTAGCCTGTAGATAAAGCCAAAATCCTCCAAAGAGAAATCCGGTCTCAGTAACGAAGGCATACCAACGGTAATCCCACAGGCCAAACCCGACTTTGAATGTATTTCCAAGAAGAGGCAGGTCCTGTTTATGCACAAATAAATCGATTATGAAATGAGAGAAAACGGCAAGTCCCATTGCGACGGCAATCCGGATTGCTACTTCTTTGTCTGCCGAATGATACCAGTAGAATATTCCGCCAACAAGAACCGACCAGAGGATAACGGCAGGTAGACTATGAGTATAAGGCATATAATACAGATCCAATGCATTTGATTCAGTGAATCCCGGAGTTATCCTGACTTTCTCGACTCCAAGAAGAATGAAAATTGCCCAAAGAATATCAACAAATTGAACTGCGAGGAAAAGCATACCAAGCGAAATTTTCTTATCTGTTTTCTTGAGCGCGAAGCTTATTGAATAATGTCCAACGAACATAATTTACCTTTCCTTGTCTGATTGTAATATTTTTATTAGATCCGGATAGATGCCACCAAACGACCCATTGGACATCGCAAGAATGGCTACTTTCCTGTCTTTGAAATCTACCAGGATTTTCTTTAGACCGGATAAAAGATCCTGCGGATTTTTAGCATAAAGGCCTTTACATTTTGAATTCCCGGGCATGTCAGATATGACCTTCCTGACATTCAATCGATATTTCTTCGCGACTTTGTCTACATTGAAAACTTCGGTTATCATTACAAGATCAGAACCTTTAAAACTTTGGGAGAATTCTTTCTGGAAAATATTTCTATGAGAAGTCGCACTCCGCGGTTCGAAAAGACTGATAAGTCTATAGCCCGGAAAAGAAGATCGGATTGCTTTGATTGTTTCCTGTATTGCAACGGGGTGATGAGCGAAATCTTCAATCAGAACTGTTTTTTCAGAACGGAAAAGCATATCCTGTCTTCGTTTTACTCCCGGAAAAGTTGAGAGCGCGGTAATAAAATCAGGATATCTGCCGGGATCAATCTGTCTACAAACCTGCAAGGCTGCTTCGGTATTCAGGAGATTGTGATTTCCCAGTAGATTTGTAGTAACAGATCCCGGATATTTTTTAGCTTTTAAAACCACTTTAGTCTCAAATAGAATTGATGAACTATCGCTGATTGAATAAGGAGAGATGTCTGAATTCCTGTATCCTTTGCAAATTTCCTGTAGATTTTTTGAGCCTCGCCAGAAAAATACTTTTCCTTT
>JAIOQL010000115.1 GCA_021413405.1 Leptospira sp. | reverse complement strand
GTATTCCGTTTTTTCCCGCGATTGACTCTGGAAATAGACGGGGTGACGCATTCACTTGTTAACATTCTGAACATCGATGAACTTCAGAAGATCATCGAGGCAGAAACAAAACTCACAACTGAAATTGTTACAGTCCAAAAAGGTGAGCTATTTAAAAAAGCACTGGTTTATTTCATCCCGTCCATTGTCGCACTGATT
This sequence comes from Leptospira sp., assembly GCA_021413405.1. GTDB lineage: Bacteria > Spirochaetota > Leptospiria > Leptospirales > Leptospiraceae > JAIOQL01. The sequence continues at coordinate 6,114 of JAIOQL010000115.1, read as the reverse complement.
ATGGTTTTTATTCCACGATTTCCGGTTGATAAAAAGTATTTTTTTCTGATCCTGAATCTGAATGCCGCTTTTTTCGCGAACAGTCTGCCGGTGGAGAAATTCCCCGGAAAAAGAAAACTGATTCTGATACTGGTTTTTGTTTTCCTGATGCAGCTTTTTTTGCTGATCAGGTAACGCCAGGCTTCCTGATTATATTCAGTTTTGCCTGGGCAAGTCTTCTCAGTTCTACCATCTGGTTCATATAATGCTTCAGTATATGATCGATGTTTGTTCTACCTTCCATTTTTTTAAGGGTGTCCCGGATATAAATCAGGTCGTGTTCTTTTGTAATCCTTCCGGTAAGTATCAGTTTTCTGATAGTCTCAAATTCATATTTTCTGAAATGGATCCTTACGAGGAATTCAACAGAAAACTGGCTTGTTGTTTTTCCCCATTTGCTGTTCGTGCTTGAGTTCGCATTCGCATCACGTACCTGATCGACTGCCCGGACCGGGCCCTCATCGGTCGGATTGACCGGGATCATTTCATCATCTGATTCCTGGTAAATGGAATACAATCTTTCTTTTTTCCAGACCTCTGAATATTCGTATGGATTTGATGCAAGAAGCCTGTTGTATTCTTCGAGCATGACTACTTCATTGATTGCTTTTCCGATTGGTGTGTTATTATATTCCCTGATCTTTGGAAAAAGCTCACGAACAATCTGAAAAGCCGATTTACGTTTGTAGAAAGTTCCCTCATAGATCTGTTCAATTCTACCGTCTGCAAATCTTTTGAGTTCGGTCAATATACCCGGTTCCGCATAAACATAGGCATCGAGGCTATTCACGAAAAGATTCGGATCAGGCATCACAATATTGATAACGAAAATGTAGTGGGCCTCACGGAGGGATACGATGAATTTCTTGATCTCTTCTTCGGTTCTCGAAAAATGAATCGTCATTTTTCTTAAGAATACATCTGAGGTAGGGATTTTCTCCTTGCCTTTTGTATTTTCGAGCTTTACTTGCTCGGCAAGATCAAATAGAGTCTTAATTAGAGGAGTCATAGCCTGCGATTATGAACAAAAGTAAAGTTGAATGCCGCTCTCTTACCAAAGTATACAAATCATGGTTAAATTGGTCATCAAAAAAAAATGTTTCTGCTGTGAATGGAGTCAGTTTCTCCATTAAAGAAGGAGAAGTTTATTCGATTCTCGGTCCAAACGGTGCCGGGAAATCCACAATTATCAAGATGATTGCGGGCCTAATCACTCCAACCTCGGGAGAAATTCTGATAGACGGGAAAGAAACGAGACGGGGGGCCAGCGGAGCCTTTCATTCTTTGAGCGCAATTCTCGAAGGTCCGAGGAATGTATATTGGCGGCTTTCTCCCCTCGAAAATCTTCATTATTTTGGCAATCTTCGCGGGATTCCTTCCCGGGTTATCGAAGAGAGAGCGGACGACCTTCTAAAAAAACTGGAAATCGATGGTAAAAAGAGAAACCAATCACAGCATCTATCCCGGGGAATGCTCCAGAAGCTGGCGCTTGCAGTTGCACTCATCACCGATCCAAAAGTTCTACTTCTGGATGAACCAACTCTCGGTCTTGATGTTTCGAGTGCCAGGAAAATAAAAGAAATAATAAAAAGCAAAGCATATGATGATAAGAAAGCAATTTTACTGACAACCCACCAGATGGGGCTCGTCGAAGAAATGGCAGACCGGATAGCAATCGTGAAAGAGGGAAAAATTGTTGCCGAAGGAACTCCCCGCGAGCTGAAACAGATTTTTTCACACGATGTATATAAGATCAAGATCCGTGATACAATTGCCGGAAAAAAATTCAAGCTACCACAGATAGCCGGAATGAAAGATGTTCAAAATGAAGACGGTGCGATCGGGTTCCGGTTCACTTCAAAACAGCACACGGATATTTATCCCTGTCTTGATAAATTAAAAAAAATGAAAGCTGAAATTATACAGGTATCGAGAGACAGTGAAGATCTGGAAGAAATATTTTTAAAAATTACCGGTAGGACGTGAGGAGATATCTATGATAAATGAATTGAAAGATTTCTTACTTTTGGTAAAAGCTGAAATCAAAAGAGATTATATTTACATGTTACGGTATCCGATGGAGATTCTCAGTTTCTTCATCATCATGTATATGATCCTGATGGCCATTATATTCGGTGTTAATATGATGATCCCTAACAAAACCGGTTGGGTTTTGAACCAGATCATTCTAGGTTATGCGCTTATGAATTTTATCATGTCCTCCCAGATGGGATGGTCCGGGGCAATCCAGAATGAATCGGAAACCGGAACTCTTGAGCAGCTCTCAATTTCCGGCCATTATCTCTCAGGGGTTCTTTTTGCGAGAGGTATATCGCAATTTCCAAGACACACTTTTAATTTTTTTACGTTATACGCTCTTCTGAATTATTCAACAAGTACGGTTTCAAATTTTTCGTTCCTCTATTCAATTCCCATTCTTTTTACAGGGATGATCGGTATTTTCGGTGTTAGCTTTGTTTTTGCCGGAATAACGCTTCTTTTAAAACGGGTTGGAATGTTTTTCCAGATCGTGAATTTTGGCTTCCTTGCACTTTTTTGGATCAGCCCGGACAAGCTTTCCACTGACTCTAACAATGCATAATCTGGGTGAAGTGATGATCAGGCAAAATCCCATGGGAGTGATTCTTGGAGAAAATGGTTATTGGCGACTTCTTTTTTTCAGCCTCGCTTTCTTCTTTACGGGGATGTATATATTCAGGTGGTTCGAGAAAACGGCAAGAGAAAGGGCGCTTCTCAGCCAATACTAGATATTATTTAGTATCGATGCCTTCAACAAAATCGAGAACCTCTTCAAATGATTTGATATACTCGTCTATGTCTATTTCAAACCATTCGTTCAGGGTTTCGATTCCTTTGTATTTCGGGAAAAGAGCTTTGTCGCGAAAATAGATAGCAAACATGAAATAAAAGATATCTTCTCCATATTCAGCAAAGAATTCTTTTACATTTTCTTTGTCTGTGAAGGAAGGAACAAAGAATGATTCCACTTCATTTAGAATTTCCTGATCGGAGAGATCAACTTCGAGTCCTGCTTTTTTGTGGGATTCTTTTACCCATTTGAGATATTTTTCATTTCCTTTTACTTTTACAACGGAGATGGATTCGTCCTCTTTTAATCTTTCGAGTTCCGCTTCATCAACTGAATCTGTATCGTCCGTAGCTTTTGAGCCGGGCGCCTGTTTCTTTATTCCGTTCTTGCCCATTTTGTTTTCTCCTGATTGATATTTAGTGACCAATTAAATCACCTTGTAAAGAAAAAAATCATTCGTAGGATAATGTTTCGCGGAGAGGTTTTGTCCTGAGGAAATAGTATGGATAAACGGATGCGCTTAGCGCAATAAGCGGGGATGCGACTATGAATAAGAATGCTATAGGATATGGAAAAACTACCGGTAAAGTCCATCCAAATGCATGTTTGTTGATTACTCCAATGATAACCGGACTCAAAAGCACAGAAGAAAAGATACCCATTATAACACTAAACCCTGAAAGAAAAAGAGATTCCGAGAATACTATCCTGAATATCTGGAAGAAATTTGCACCGATTGCCCGTAATATTCCAAGTGTTTTGAGTTTGTCATGGAGATTGTGAATGATGGATGAATAGAAAGATAAAATCGCTATGAAGCATGCGGTCAGTTTTAATGAATCCAGGACTCTGAAAACTTTCCCCAATCCGGAAAGATAGATTTCTTTCAAATCCTTTGAACTGATCAGTTTTAAATTTTTATCATACGAAATTATTTCGGCTATTTTCCTGAGTGCTTCACCTGCATCTGGCCTGTTTCTGAGGAAAATCTTAACCGAGCTGAATCTGGTCTTTCCGAATAATTCCAGGTAAGTGCCGACGTCCATTATGATCGTCCCTCTCTCAGAAAAAAAATGTTCCCGTAGTCCTGCAATTTTCATATTCCTGGAGCCTCCTGGAGTAGGGATTTGCAGAATGTCGCCTATCTTATATTTGCCAAGATATGCCATATTCGTAGAGATGAGTATCTCGTTCTTCAGGTCCAGATCCGGATAGGTTTTTCTTTTTTTCTCCTCTTCCATTTTTTTTGCGAGCGAAATATCATATGCATGAATCGTATAAATTTTGTCATTGATGAGCACCCGTGTGTTTATGATAAACGCATCTGTTTCCTTTTTCACTGATTCCGGTATTCCAAAACCGGTTGATTCCTCAATATCGGACTGGTTCACTACTGAATAATCAGAAGGGAAATCGGAATCTACCCAGTCAATGATGGATTTCCTGTAACCTTCGGATAGAATTGTCAGGGAAATCACAAGTGAAACGGCCAGCATCAGCGTCGCAGCGGTTAACGTATTTTTTCCGGGATTCATCCTGATCTCTTCAATGGCTGCCTGGAAAGCAGGAAAGGAAATGTCAATCATTAGCAATGTTTTATAGATGAATGCTGAAGCGATTTGAATCAACAATGGAAATAATAAAACTTGCCCACAAATGATCATTCCGATTCCTGCGAGTCCGAAGACCGGGAGACTGAAGGGGGAAACTATCCGGGCAATTCCATATCCGCAAAAAATAACGAATCCCCCCGCAATGAAAAGTGAAAGAGAGTTTCTATTTTTTGGAACAGCTTCGCCTTCACGGACAATTGAGATAGGGGAGACGACTGAGGCTTTTACTGAAGAAAGTAACGCAGATACAAGGGAACCGCCAAGGCCGATCACAAAACTTAGAGCAATGATTCCCCGTGGAATTGTCGTGTATGATAAATTCTGGGAAGCATCTGTGACCGTGGACTCGCCCTGGAAAAAACTCAGGTTTACAAAAAGGGCAGATAACAGAATCCCGAAACAGGTTCCTGCCATGCCCACGATGGCTGACTGGGACAGAAAGAGGAGAAAATTTCCGGTCGGTGTGACTCCGAGACACCGGAGTATTCCAAGCTCCTTCTTCCGGTTCAGGAAAATTCCGGACATGGTGTTTGATACCATAAAAAAAGAAATCAGTACCGAAATCATCGAAATTATCAGGAGGTTTAAGTGGAAAGATTTTAGCGCACCCTCCGCTCTCTCTTTGATTTTATCAATGGATTCGAGCCGGAGCGATGGATTTATCGAAGCTAATTTATTTTCGAGTAACTTAATATTTTCCTTAGAGACGGATTCTGCATTCAACAGAATATAACTCAGTTTGTTTCCGGTGCCGAAACGTTTTTGTGCAAACCTGATATCCTCCGCGATAAAAAGTCCACCATCCGAATCAATTTTACTGAAATTTCCCACCTTGAATGATTTTCCCGAGGCAGAAAAATTGAATGATTCACCGGAAATTTTTTCTGCAAGTGCCCGGCTGATAAATGTGGGGGAATCATTTCTTTCAGCGGAAGGAGAATTTCCTGTAAAGCCTAATTGCTCTTTTGTGGGATCAATCCCGAGGTAAACGGCGTTGATTGATCCTGCTCCGGTTTTGATACGGACATTGCGCTGAATGGCCGGAACTATTTCAGTGATCCATCTGAGCTGTGGGTCGTAGAAAAGGCGGCTCATAATTTTTTCATCAATGAATTTGCTTTCGTCGTTTTCTCTTATCTTGAATTTATAGGAGTCGCCCCGAAAGCCAATGGAAAAATCAATTAGCGATTTCTCTGCCCTTTCTCCGTTAAACATGGTAGTGATGAACAATGCTATTCCCAGGGAAATTCCGGCTAACGAGAAAAACGTTTTTACGTAATTTAGAGAAAAGTAACGGAAAAGGAAAAGAAAATAGATTTGGAGGAAATTCAATTTTGGAGAAATCCGTCTTTGATTTTTAATCGGATTTCGCCTAACTTTCCAATTTCTGAATTATGGGTAATCATGATCAGTGAGTAACGTTCTTTTGACTGGATGTGCTGCAGAATCTCAAGGATTGCGAGTGAATTCTTTGTGTCGAGGTTTCCGGTCGGTTCGTCCGCCAATAACAATTTCGGTTTCCCGGAGATGGCTCTTGCAATCGCCACCCTTTGCTGCTCACCTCCGGAGAGTTCACCTGGCCTGTGATTTAACCTCTGACCGAGGCCAACCTTCTCCAGAGACTCTTTTGCG
>JAIOQL010000114.1 GCA_021413405.1 Leptospira sp. | reverse complement strand
AAACGCATCTTTTACATTCACTTTTGTCTGAGAAATGATTGTGATTTTTTTTCCCTTGATTGCGTCATCAATGAGAATGTTTTTCTTTATGATCGCACTCATCCCTTTGAGGAAATCTTTTATTTCTGTATTTCTCCAGTCAGCAGTAAAGCTCAGAGATCCATCTTTTGATTTACTGATCTTACCAGCGTTCGGATTTGATTTGGTTTCATCCAATTCCTTGATTGCATTCGGGTTTTCCTCTGCGGGTGCCTGGGAAAAAAGATCAGAAAAGATAAATAGTGTGATCAGGAGAATAATAAACGGCAGGGAACTTTTATTTTTTAACATATTTAACTGCTTTAATTTCTAATAGCGAATTCGTAGGTAATTATTTTTCCGGCACGCTCAATATCCACCGTAATTTTTTGAGCATTCTTAATATTCGACCATATTTCCAGCATTTTGCCGGTATCGTTCAATGGCATTCCATTGGCTCTTTTTACAACATCCCCATTTCGGGCTCCCAATGAATAGAAAATATGGCTGGTGGACACCTGGTATATTTTATAGCCGTCAATTTTACCATTTACCAGGTTTGGTCCGAATCGGGCATCTTTATAAATTGTAGCCGGATCCTTGAGTTTTGCGTCAACATCCGTCCGGGAAAGGATTTTTCGTATCGTTCCCGGAGCCGCTGCATCTTCTTTTGTTGGGGCAGAAGAACCCGGTTTTCCGACCACTTTTTGCCTCGTTTGTCCCGGAGTTTCCCCAATTTCTACTTTCAGATTCACTCCGTTCTTTTCGAGCACCACGTAGTGTTGTGAGATAGACATTACCTTGTACCCGCCCACTTTTTGTCCTGTTGCATATTCTTCAGATTCATCTTTTCCTTTTTCAAGAACTGTGACTCTGGCAAATGAGCTATGACCGCTTAGTGTCCCTGTAACAATCATTTCCTCTGCGTTTGCGTCATCCGCGTCTGCCGGAGCCCCGGATCTGAGAGCCGGATCACCTGCCGTATGTATTTGTCCACGAATGAGATTCCCTTGCACCATTTCCTCATAGACGGAAAGAGATTTTGCTGATTCAGCTTGCATCACATTCCCTTGTGTTTCATTCGTAATCGAAACCTGCTGACCCGGATTGAGGAAAACAATAATTACTGATCTGACCAGGTATGCCAGAGAGTATGTGAAAAATAATACAATTGGCAGAAGCACTAGGAAATTATTTTTCTGAAGTCGAATTAGTATTGAATTCATTCAGTTTATAAAGCCTATCCCAAATCAAATTTTGTAGCCAATGAAATTTCAACGGCTAAAAGATACCATCCCATTTAACTTATTCAACAGGACGTGATCGGGTCTCGTTCTTATATATTGATAAAATCCCTGCTTCTGTCATTATTTTTTTTTGAATATGCGGGAAATCGTTAAAGTTTAGCAACAGAATTCTGGAGTTTGCTCATAACCACTTCGACCTTATGCAAGGCTTTTTC
>JAIOQL010000113.1 GCA_021413405.1 Leptospira sp. | reverse complement strand
CCTGCGCAACACACTGATCAATGATCTGCGTGCTTATTTGAGCGAGCCGGTGAACATTTCCCTCTCTGGCACGAAAATCTCCGCCTTTTACCGTATCATAAAATAAACGGTAAACACTATCTCCATCGTTCTGGTAATTTTTTGCAGCATTGATTCCCCCTTGTGCGGCGATGCTATGAGCCCGGCGGGGACTATCCTGATAGCAAAAGCATTTTACATTATATCCAAGTTCGGCGAGGGTGGCCGCAGCAGATCCTCCTGCGAGTCCTGAACCAACTACAATCACGTCGAACTTTCTTTTGTTCGCCGGATTGATAAGTTTCATTTCAAATTTATGTTTATCCCATTTTTTTTCGATCGGTCCATCTGGAATTTTTGAATTTAATTTCATGCTTACATTCCTCCTATAGTTACAGGTTTTATTATACCTGCGAATATGCCTATTGGAACCGATAGATATCCGCTAACAATAAGTATAGCAATTCCAATACTTGCCGATTTGACTTTCGGATTCAACTCAACATTGTTTAATCCGAGGGTCTGGAAAGCACTGAATATACCATGACTCAGGTGAATGCCAAGAATTATCATTGCGGCAAAATAAGAACCGGCAATTGCGTTGTCCTGGAATGCAAGAACAAACATTGAATAGACGTCAGGTCTACCAAGAGAATCTTTTAGCAAAAAGTGTTCTGGATTAGTAATCCCAAGGGTAAAATGCATCAGATGGTATATAACAAAAGATAGAACAAGCAACCCTGTTAAAACCATGGTTATAGAGGCAAAAGAGGCCTGGATCGTACTGGAAAACTTGTAGCCAACAGGTCTCGCATTACTGTTTTCCCTGCTCAGTATTATCGCAACGGAAATGTGCAAAAGGAAGACAACCAGAAGACCACTTCTTGCGATCCAAAGTAGTGGACCAAGATCCTTTAAGGTTTTTGCATAATTATTGTAGGCATTTTGACCCTGAAACATCTGCAAATGCCCAAGCATATGAGCAATCACAAAGCCCAATAGTAAAATTCCGCTTCCTGCCATCAGAATTTTTTTTCCTATTGAGGAGCCAAAAAAAGAGCTTTTTCCACTCATAGTGAACTCCGGTTTAATTGGTAATTTTTTTTGGTTTTTAACATCAGAAATTCGATTCGTTTGCCGGTTTCTGTCTAAATGATAAGACTTATTCTGATATGATTTGTTGAAAAGTAAAAATTCTATTTTTTAATATTTCTGTTTCACCCGGATTCCGGTATTCCTTCTGTGTTTTTTTGGTAGCAGAATAAATCAGGCTGAAAAAGGGTTTATAAACAGTCTTCATTAACCGGGGGACGACGCAAATCCTGATCGATCCCACTTGAACTTAGTGAAATTGGAATATTATCAACAACTCCATGAAATTTGATCCCGAAGTTTTTCTTGTGTTGGAGACTATAACAGGCTCGAAAGATCCCGAATCAACCAGGGATTACGCATTCCTCAAAGCGATAGAATTTTACAGAAGAGGAAAATTCTTTGAAGCCCATGAAGTTTTTGAATTTCAATGGAAAAAAGAATCGGGACCGATGCGGGTTTATATACAGGCATTGATTCAGATTTCAGTAATGATGAATAAAATCTACGTGATTCCGAATTCATTTGGAGCCCGTTCGCTTGGCGGAAAAGCACTTTGTAAACTCAACGATCTTTTGGATTCGGATTCACTTCGGGATTCAGGAAAAGGAATTTTATACCGTATCCGGGCAGAACTGGAATCAGTTCTGAATTTAACTGAAATACTCGAATACAAAAATAAAATCCCGATTGAGATAGGAAACGATTGGAATATTTTTCTTTAACGAGATGTCCGGATAACATGCCGGACTTCCATGGATCATCTGAACACGAACAAGCGGTTCGGATTGCGCTATAATTGCAGGGAACTATTCCGAAAATATTTCGCTTTCGCGGAAGATAAGCCGATCTTCCTTTTTCGAAAAAACCAATTTTGCTTTAAACTAGCCTTTTTTCCCGTATACCTGTTTCAGATGTTATCAACAGGAAAAAAAAATGAATAAAATTAAATAGAAGACTGAATAAATATCTTATGAAAATCCAGTTTGCAAATCTCCATAAATTCACAGTCGCTTCCTTTCTTCCGAATATAACAAACATTAAAAATCCGGGAGGAGTCATTCGCAAAGCCTGGAGCTTTGGGTTCCAGATGGCCAAGTTTTCGAGAAGCGGAAATAAATTTGAGTTTCATAGTTTAATAGAATTTGAAATTTTCCGAATCGCTTTTTTACTAAATTTCTCTTTTCACCAGTATAATTGTAACATCATCTTCCTGGGTAATTGAACCGGAGAAATCTTCAATTTCCTGATATAGAATTTCAATTATCTCTGATGCTTTCTTTTTCCTGTTTGCATTTACTATTTCAATCGTTTGTTTAATGCCAAATCTGTGATTATCGGGGGATCTTGTGTCAGATACTCCGTCAGTAATGAGAATCAGGATATCATCTTTTTCAAAATTATAATTACCTGAGCAGTTATAGTCCGGTCTCGGATCTACGCCAAGAGGCAGGTTCAGGCTTTTTAGCTCATTTTTAATTTCTCCACGGTTTCCGATGAGATAAGCAGAAGGGTGTCCAGCGCTCGAATAGGAAAAGATATTTTTTTCAAAATTCATCCGGACCAGGATCAAAGTGACAAAACTTTTCCCATCCCGGATATCACGGAAAAGAACCCTGTTTGTACTTTCCAGAATTTTTCCGCTATTCTCCTGTGCGGTGGAGAATGCCCTTAAATAGGCCCTGGTTGAAGTCATTAGCAACGCTGAGCCAATTCCATGCCCACTGACATCGGCGATTATTATCCCAGTGGAACCGTCAAGCAAGGGAATGAAATCATAGTAGTCTCCCCCAGTTTCTGAAGCCGAATAGGATTTTCCGGCTATATCATAGCCTGGAACTTCAGGAGCAGCATCCGGGAAAAAATTGCTTTGAATAATCCTTGCTAACCTGAGCTCATCTTCCTTTTCCTTGAGAGTGGACTGAACAATTCTTGCTTTCATTCTTGATTCGGATTCCTGCATCTCTCTCTGGATTGCCGGAACCAATCGTGTAAGATTATCTTTCATAATATAATCCTGTGCTCCCGCCCGCATCACATCCACGGCAATGGATTCTCCGATGCTTCCGGAAATAAGGATTACAGGGATATCTTTTCCAATAGCCTTTACAATCTTAAGAGCTTCCATTCCTCCGAAACCCGGGATAACATAATCAGCGAGAATAATGTCGAATGAGTTTTCTTTTAGCGAATCCATTAGAGCTTTGCGATTATCCACCCTAACAGAGGATAACTGATAACCTGCTTTTCGCAACAATCGGGCTAAAAGATCTGCATCATCTTCAGAATCTTCAATAAAAAGTACTTTTAATTGCTTTTCCATTTTCGAGAGAAAATACAGTGTAAATAATAAAGCTAATAATTCAATAGAATAATTTATTAACAAATGAACAAAGCCAAAAATTACCTGAATTCCATACCAGATACTATCGACCCGGAATCCATATACCCTGATGCATTAGAACTACTCGCAGCAGAAAATATATTCGCACCGTTAAATGGGGAGAGTTACCTGTCATTTCACGAGAAACTGATGGAAATTTCTTCCTGCAAGCATGGGGTAGGGATTGCAGTCGCAATAATGGCACAGTTGAATATCGCAGGTGTTGTTTTGGAAAAAGCAGCTGAAACGAATGAACCGGCGAAAAAGCTTCTGGAAGGGATCATTAGCGGAAAAAATGTGATTTCTCTCGGAGTATCGGAAAAAAACTGGAACGGAAGAATTTCTACCCTGAAAAGTTCTGTATCTGCAAATTCAAAAGGAGATACGGTGTTGAATGCTGAAAAATCTTTTTTAACAAATGGTTACCATGCTTCTCATTATCTTATTGTAGCAAGAAACGAAATCACAGAAAAATTTTCAGTAGTAATAACTCAAAAAAATGAACCGGGAATTAATATTGAAAAATTTACTCTACCATTTGCGAAAGAAGCGACCCATTGCAGACTAGAATGTAAAAATTTAATAATAAACCAGGAACAGATATTAGATGTAGATTACAAAGGCATTGCAGAAAATTTAAGGATGTCAGAAATGCTATCTCTGGCAGTTGCATTCTGTGGCTATTCTAAATACCTGCTAACCGGGATTTTCAAAGACAGGGAGCTCAATGAACTGATTTCCGGTTCCGAGGATTTCAAATCAACAATACTCGATCTTCATACACTTCGGGATCTTTTATGGTCAAACCTGCGGGAGCTTTCAGGAAAGAAAGACGGAAATCGGGATATTCTTCTGGTAGAGTATTACCCGTTTGGCTTTGAATCGGTTGCCAGGATTTTTTTTGAAGCTTTGTTCAAAATTTTCGGGAAGGATAAAATAACTCAACTTTCTCCGGATTCCGGACTTTTTTTCTGGCGGGACAAGTTACAGGAAAGTTATTTGCATCGTGCAAGAAAGAGGATGATGATTTTGTACAAAGATTCAGACTCTCCTCTTCCCGGATAGAATTGAATAAAGGTTGCGCAATGTTATAATTTTATTTCTTTAGTATTAATAGCTTTCATCATTTTCAAATTCTTAAAATGAAAAATCAGGATCAAGAACAACCAGCCACGAAATCAAAACAGATCCTATCCGACTGGAATAATCCCGAATTTATTAAAGAGATTACTGAACTGATCTCAAACAAAAAATCCAGGAAACTCAAATCTATTCTGGAAGAATCGCATCCTGCTGATATCGCCGAGGCATTGGGGGCTATTAATATTGAAAACGCAATTTATCTCTTCAGGCTTTGTGATGAAGAAACCAGAGGCCTGATTCTCGTTGAGATGACTGAGGAATTACAGTCCATTTTCGTAGAAAAGCTCAATCTAAAAGAAATATCCCCTATCATCGGAAATATGGAATCAGATGAGGCGACGAGTCTCATCTCGGAAATTTCAGAGGAAAAAGCAGAAGAGATTCTGAATTCGATAGATAAAGAAGATTCTTCAAAAATCCGAAGTCAGTTGAATTTCAATGAAAATACTGCTGGAAGACTTATGTCGAAAGATTATGCCGTCGTCCAGGAAAATGAAACAGCACGGAAAGGTATAATAAATCTAAGAAAAGCTTCGCGGGAGACAGAGAATATCTATGTAGTATATGTCACCGATGAAAATGGAATTCTGAAAGGCTATGTTAAATTAAAGGACTTGTTCTTAGCATCACCCACAGCGAGGATTTCAAGAATAATGATTCCATCAGTAAAGGCATTGCATTACGATCTCGACCAGGAAGAGGTAGCCAGG
>JAIOQL010000112.1 GCA_021413405.1 Leptospira sp. | reverse complement strand
ATCGTGATTAAGGGCAGGTAAGAGAAACCTGAGTTGTCTGTTTTCTCTGTTCGGGGCTGATGGTGAAAAAGGTTTCCCTGACTATAGTTTCCGGATTTCCATCCACCCGGGTTATATCCCCTCTGCACTGAAGCCTGTATTGTCCTTCGTGAATATATTTAATTTTAGTAACACCCTGTTTTACCGGTGAGGATACGAGAGGAAGCTGGCCAAAAAAATCCTGTTCATCTTTTCTATAAACCGCATAGTAATGTGGAATGGATTTTGTTCCTCCACTGATTTCCAGGCTCGAAGCAAATTCAGGATAAATGATCCTTGACCTGGTAAGAAGATTTCCTCCCATATCCGGTTCACCGTTATGCGTTTTATTCCAATCGCTAAACCCTACAAGTGTATCAACATATCCCAATGGAGTTACATAAGAGTGAACCATTAGATTTTCTTTGAAATTTGTCCGGATCTCTAATATATATGGATCGGATCCTGGTCTGATCGTCATATCGGATTGCCCCGCCTGAACAGAATAAAAAAGTGGAAACAACTGTGGAACCGCAGTTGTCTTGGTAGCATCATCAGTTCCTGGATTAAAATTGTTACGCGGCACTATATTTACTCCGCCTCCAAAAATCTGTGTGTTATCGAAAAAAGTATTAATTATAGTTCCACCATTTTCCCGTCCAAATCCAGTGAGTATTGAACGGAGATACACCCCGGTATAATAGTATTGAGTTCCATTTGTAACTCCATTCCTGGTCGCATCATTTTGCTGAGCGGAATCTCCGTAAGTCTCAGACGTCGGACCATTTGATGGATACACAGCTCCTTTGCCGCTAAGAAAATCATCCATCTTGGATAATCCTGTTTTCCGGCAAGTGCTATCCCCAGCGGAATATGGTGGCAACGTGCAATAGACCTGCCTTTCCGGCGCAATAAAATCCCAAAATCTTTTTGAATCTTTTGCGTCTTTGATCTGGGTGAGACTTGCGATGCCTTTTTGATATTGAGTCGAAATTCTGATTTCACCGATATCGATAAAAATCGGCAAATCCTTTGCGGCCGGAAGATTTGTAAGGTCAAACGCGGGATCATTTGTCCCTGAACCACTGTCATCCTGATATAATTGTCCTGAGCCATTTGAATATTCATCAAATGCAAGAGGTTCGTCAGTTGCGTATGTTCCTTTCAATAACAGCAGCATCCTGTGATTAAATAGTGTGCTGATCAGAATAGCTGAGTTATGGTTTCGGGAATATGCTTTCTTAGGATCTCCTTTACATTGGATTGTAAGTGAATTCAGCAGGATTATCATGCCGACGATTGAAAGCGAATTAGCCGAAATAACTGGTTTCATAAGAATAAACTAACCATTAGACCAAAATGAAAAAACTGGCCGTTAACAAGATTATAGTAATTCGGGTTTGAAATCCTCGAATCAGAATTGGGAGAAGAATAGAGATATTGGGTTTCAGGGGGTTTTGATTTTTGAGTTTCAAATATTTGATTATAGTCCAATCGGAGACCAATCCTGACTTTTCTGCCAGCGACAAAGCTAATTTCTACGCCTGCATAGCCTAAAGGATCCCATCCCTGAACGTTTGCAGGACGAGCAATCACATATGCGGCACCACCTCCTGCTTTTATAAAAAATGAAACAGGCAAATCAAACGGAAGTTTATACGCCAAAGCAGCATAGAGGGGCATTACAGTTAATCCTCTCTCCGATGAAGATAAATAGTTTGAATAGCTTCCGCCCAATTCAGTCAAAAAAATATTGAATGGCCAATTAAATCTCATAAACATTCCAAATCCGAGCGTTGTATTTACAACTGAAGCAGTCTGACTTCCAGGAAATGGATTTGAAGCTCCGACCCAAAATCCCAACTCCGGTTTATTCACTTCATTTTCCGCAAAAATCAATGCGGGGAAGCAGAGGAGGATAGAAACGATTAATGTCCCAAGAATTCTTTTAATGATGCATCCTACGATTTAACCAGATTGGCAGAACTTTTGTAAAGTTCTGCTATTTCAGGAAAATTCTCATAATAAGCCCGGATAAAGTACAATCCATAAGGCGGTAGTGTAACTCCTGCCTTTCTTCTGTCCTTTTCATTCAATATATTCAAAATATTTCTATCTTTGATTTTACCCCTTCCTATGTCTATTAAAGTTCCTACAATAATGCGAACCATATTATGAAGGAAACCTGTTCCCTTTACTCTAATTTTTATTAATCCCGCCAGCTCCGGAGACTCAATTATTTCGACGTCCGTTATTTGTCTTTGAGGAGATTTATTTAGCAAAGCAGTCTTTTTTGAAAAACTGGAAAAATCCATTTTACCTTTCAAAAAATTCAATTCATTTCGAATTATGTCGAGACTGACCGGTTTTTTCACCCAATAGACCCTTTTTTCAAGTAAAGGATGCGGGTAAACTGAGTTCAAAATATGATACTCGTATTCGCGACCTGAACAGGAAAACCGGGCATGAAATTTTTCATTCATTTCCCGGGCTGCGATAACAGCCACTTTTCCACCAGTCATAGAATTGATGCCCATTATAAATCGGTGATAGTTTTCAATTTTTTTTTCTGTATGAAACCCTACAATCATTCCTCTTGCATGAACTCCAGTGTCTGTACGACCTGCCGGATGAATAATTATCTTTTCCTGTAAAATTGTCTGAATTGCTTTTTCGAGACTACCCTGAACTGAATTTAAGGATTTTTGCCTTTGAAAACCGTGAAAGAATGATCCGTCATACTCGAGTAAAAGTGCATTACCCGGCAAAGATTATTTTTCTCCTCCCATTTCTTCGATAACCTTTCCATACTCTTCATAAAGTTCCTTCGACATATCTATGATCACGGAGGGTTTTGATTTTGAAGATTTACCGGATCCGTACAATCGGGCCAACATCCTTTTGGCACGAACGAGCAGATCCAATTTTTTCTCAGGAGTGTCTCCCATCTGATCCTTAAATTTCATCGTTAGATATGCATTCAGATATACAACACCGTCGAAGCCCCAATTGTTATCCGTATCAGGTCCGAGCATACCGGCAGCGGAGTCTATTGGCTCTGATCCGGATTGCATGATTTCGAGAGTGATTCCATACCAGGTCGCTGCCCTCTGATATAAAATATCCCTTACTTTATCAAAACTCATTCCAGGGTATTCGGTATTCAAATCATCGAAATACCATGCAGCACGAATGGCGCATACAGCCTTCTTGGGTGTCGGAGCACAAGTAGGTGCCCTGTTCTGGTAGCAGTCTACAGCAAGAAGATAGGATCCAGCCCCAAGTACAATGTTGCGGTCTTCTTTAAAATCCAGTGGGCCCAGAATTTTTTCCAGAAACTCACGTCTTTGAGGAGCACTATTCTTTAGTTTTGCTATTTCGGGAGCGCTGATCGAACTCCAGTCCTTTTGAAGGGTAGCATATAGACATTTTGGACAAACGCTGATGACATAATCATTTGGATTAATGCGACCGAATTTTTTATTTTTTTCGTAAAGTCTTCTCAAATCCTGGGTGAGTTTACCGGCAATTAGTCTGCCACCCCCCTGAAACATGTTTTCTTTCTGGTGAATTTCATCGCAAACAGGGCAAACACTATTTTCTTTTGCCCGAAAGGACGCTTTTTTGGACTGTTGGCTGCTTGCTAACATTGATTAAATCCCTGCTGAGAACCCCTGCTTTTTTTTGAGAACGCTTACGATAGTTGAAAGAATATGCGAATATCTGTCAACCTCTTCTGTTTATCTTCCGATATTCATTCTGGAGTGTTCCATATTAATATTGTTTTGAATTGAATAATTTTGGAATGTTGGGAAACATAGGAAGAGCAATGAAAAATACAGTCATTTTATTTACCCTGCTGGCAGGGATCTCGCAAATCTACGGAGAAGCAGTTTCCAATAAGGCTTATTCTAAGCGTGTAGAGCTTCTTGTTTATCTCCGGGCAATTGAACCAATTGTGAAAAACTACCGGGGAAACGATAAAGATGGAAAGCCGGCGGAATATAATCCTAAACCCGGATTTGAAGGCGAACGGGTAAAAAAATATAACGAAGTCAAAAAACTTTATCAGGAAGGTCTGATATATTATTACGAAGAAAGTTTCGTGAATGCCTATCGCCGTTTTCTCGAAGCACAGCTCGGAATGGAGCAAATCCTTGAAGAACTTTCACAATATTATGTTGAGACGACAGAGGAAATTCTGAAATCAGCGATCGAAAGAAAGAATGAGAATAATCCCGAAGATAAAAATCTGGTCGATATCAGCGTCGAGTTCAGTAACTCTTCGAAAATCCGTGAAGATCAGAATACCGACAGAGAATCCCCTTTCACGCAAAGAATGTATAATCCGCGCGAATACCATTATGTGTTAAATAAATATGCAATCGAACAGAATATGGCACTCGGCTACAAATTCCTGGGGCAGGCGAAAGATGCAAGGATCGATGCGTTGAAAGTTGAAAAAAATCTGGAAAAGCATCAGAAGCTGGAACCGGTTCATAGAAAATTCCGCATTGAAAAATATATTGCTTCGATCTCCAGATCAAGAGATGCGAGATCAAATGCGATTAACATTTTCAAACTGAAATATCCTTATGATAATACATATCTCACGCGCGAAGACGGAAAGGACAAGGAAGGTAACCCGGTTGTTCTGGAAGGCGTGACAATGAAATTCCGCGATAATCCGTATGCAAATCCTAAAAAGTTGAGCCCTGTTTTCGATTTGCGGATTCCCGAGAAATACCGGAGAGATGCAACGGATATCGATACTAGGGTTTATGATGAAGAAGTTGCGGCACGTATTAAACTAAAATGGGATCCGAAAAAGAGAAAAGAAATGATCGGTGACAAAGCGGAAGAGAATAAACAACCCCCTGGAACACAGAACAAACCTCAGTAAATATTAAAGGCGAATGCACCCTCGATAGGGTGCAAAATCTTTACAAATAATTATCATTTGACCTGAAAGCGGTCAGGATTATTTTCATGTGGATTCCCGGAGCTAAAATTAATTGAAATTCAATCCAATGACCTATCTTGCCGGAAATCTTAAAGGCATGACGGAAGATTACAGACTGCTTGTTGCCAAAACCTACCTGAAAGTAGTTCCAGTAATTTTAACCAAAGCCCAGAAGCATCTGTTTGTAGGCATTTTTCATTCACTTCGCGGTAAAAGGGAACACAGCATTAAAGAATTTCTACAGGGTTCTCAGCTCTGGGGTGAAGCAATCAAAAAAATGACCTCAACAAATCTGATCGTTACCAATAGATTCGAGGTCCCGGAAAAAGGTCATATGATATTCCTGAATCACGTCAATGAGCTGGATTTCCCTTTTGACTGTCTGATAATCGCCAAGCCATTTCTTGCAAACCAGCATATCAAAAACAGCTACTTTGCATACTGGTGGATGAAGGCAATGGGATCGCAGGTATTCGATAACTCGAAAACAGTAACCATTGCAGTCTCCGTCAAGAGTCTCGTAGAGGGTCTCGAGACAACAAGTTTCATTGTCTATCCGGAAGGACACAATAGTTATTCTGAAGAAATTCAGCCTCTAAAGAAGGGAATGATTAAGATTGCATTCGATAAAAAAATACCTGTTTTCCTCGCTGTAAAATCAGGAATAACAAAGCTGCAATCCCAACAGAAAAACAATACGATTGGTTATCAGGCAATTGGAATAACCGATCCAATGAATTTCGATAAATGGGAGAGTTTCCGAGACCATATCTTCGAAACAATGCAAAGAGAAAAAAGAAAGTTAGACGAAATTATAGGCAAATAAAATTACTCTTATCTTCCGACAAGAACCTTTGGAATTTCTAATACACTGAATTTGCTGATATCATTTCTTTTGAACCAACCCTGATTCACTTCCAGAGCATAAATAACTTTTTCCTTTGAATTATATACTTGTTTCGTTTGTTGAGGCACCATGTCATATATCTCAGTTAATCGTCTGTCTTCATTGAAGTATGCAATGGAAAGGGGGATCAATGTATTCTTCATCCAGAATGACAAATAATCTGCACGCGGGAAAATAAAGAGCATCCCTTCATTTTCCCTTAACTTTTTCCGGAACATCAGGCCGGTCTGTCTGCGGGACGCTGTATCTGCAATTTCTACCAGCAATGGATGACCATCCACAGCAATCGTCATTAATTCATTATTTGAATTAAGCTGGGCAAAAGAGACGTTAGCGGAAAGAAAGAATCCGATTAGGACAAAATGACAGAACTTCATTCAGAAATTTGGTTTTCTCTTTTCCAGAAAAGCTGCGAGACCCTCCCCCGATTCAGCCTGACCGAATGATCCCCCAAATTCCTTTTTCTCCAATTCGAGTCCTTTTTCAAATGCAAGATCCAGGCCTTCCCTAATTACACGCTTTGCAACGCGAACTGCCCTTGGTCCCCTGGTCAGAATTGTCTTTGCCATCGCGATTGAGGTTGAAATTAATTCTTCAGGCGACGCAATTCTATTCACAGCTCCAATCCGATATGCCTCCTCAGCACTGAGCATATCGCCAGTCATGATTAATTCATTTGCTTTGCCAATTCCGACTAAACGGGATAATCTTTGCGTCCCGCCGAAACCAGGGATGAGCCCCAATGAAACTTCTGGCAAACCCATCCTGGCTGCATTGCTGGCAATCCGAATGTCGCAGGCCAGGGCCAATTCCATTCCCCCACCAAGAGCAAATCCATTTATCGCAGCAATAGAAACCAGATTAGAGTTCTGAATTCTATTAAAAACTCTTTGACCTGTTCCAGAGAATTCTGCACCCCCGCGCTCATCAAAATTTTTCATTTTAGAAATATCTGCACCGGCCACAAAGGCCTTTCCGGACCCAGTCAGAATGAATACGCGACTCTCCTCTTTTTTTTCCAGCTCAATTATTCCCTTTTCGAGTTCTATGAGCAATTCTTCATTGAGAGCATTCAATGCATCGGGTCTGAATATTTCAATAATATCAACTCCATCCCGAATTTCAAATTTCAGAAATTTAAATTCCATGTTTTGTTCCATTCATTTATTTTTAAGAGAGAGTTTTGCTAAGCCTGTCTGATGACAATACAAATTCATGGTGCCATTATGATTAAATGAAATTGCATTGTCCCTAATCAATTTCGATAATCAGGAACATCGTATCGTCTGAAAATTCTACATTTGCAAAGTATTTCTTAAAATCTGAAACTATACTTTCTTTAAAGGATTTGATATTTAGTTCAGACCGGTTCCTGTTTAGTATTTCTAAAAGTCCTTCCTCTTCCAGCATTTCTCCTTTTGCATTTGGAGTTTCAATCAATCCATCAGTATAGAGAAACAGACGGCTTCCCGAAGTAAGGGGGATTGTTTTTATATCAACGACTGGTGTTTTTATTTTATATCCCAGAATGGAACCGGTGGTATATACCTCCTGAAAAACTTCATCTTTGTAAGCAAACATCGGGTAGGGGTGTCCCGCATTTCCCAGAAATATCTGCTTCCCAATAAAATCGAAAAAAAGGTAGATTGCAGATGCATGATGACTTCCAAAATCCTTGTACAACTTTGCATCAAGATAATCGAGGAGAACTGCCGGATTCAGCTTCATTCTATATGGAATCGTTGAAACAAGAACCTTGAGGATTGCCGCTATCATCGCGGCAGAAATGCCATGTCCGGCAACGTCAGCCAAAAATACTCCGATATTACCCTCCCGAAGCTGCACAAAGTCAAAGAAATCTCCACCAACACTTCCATGTGTCTTGCGGAATATTTCAAATTTTATTCCTTTAATGTCCTTGTAATCAGGAAAGAGGCTATCCTGAACTTTCCCTGCAAGAACAAGATCATTTTCTAACAGCGTTCTTTCATAAACAAGTTGAATTGAACTTTTTACTACACGTCTCGTAGAATTTATTATCAGGGTTCCTATAAAAATTGAGAGAATATAGATGAGTTCGGGAATGAAGATAATTGAAGAATTTATCTGAACTTTATCAATAACTATGTAAATATAAATAACGATCAGGTATGAAAAGCTAAGGAATAATCCAACTATGATGCACGCATATTCGCGGAGACGGAGCGATTGAAAAATAATCAACAGTGAAAGGAACGAATAAAATAGAAGGATGAAATTTATATCGCCTCTTGATTTCAGATAGGTCTGATAAAAAACCAGGTAGATCATTGCAATCAGAAGGAAGTTGTGAAAATAAATATAGATGCTGAGAATTCTTTCGAATTTACTGACGAAGAGAAGGATTAGAGTAAAAATAGAGATAGTGAGAACATAATAGGCAATCCCCGGGATTTCACTCACCGGACTAATGAACAACCATGAATAGAAAATAATATGGAGATAAAATCCAACCTTCGCATAGTTTTTGTCAACAATTAAGGATTCCTTTTCGAGAAGACCCTGTAGTTGTTCTGCGGATCTGTTATCTATTGTTTCAAGATTTACAAAAACATTCAGAATTTGAATTAGCAGTTTGCTAATTTTGTGATTCATTGTATTTATACGAAATAATTTCTGATCCTTTCAATTTTATCGCTATTTCATTTCCTTTTTCTAAATATTTATCCAACTTCTGAGCGAGAAGGAGAGCTTTCTTTTCGTCATAGATACGGATATAAAAAGGATAAGAATGGGATTTATGATTATAGGGAAACCTGTCGCAGACGAGAAGAGTTACCCTATAATGATCAGCCTTTGATTCAATGATAATATTGTTCACCTGTTTTCTGTTGATGATTCTTTCCGTTATTTTCGAATCCCAAGGATTGTAGGACAATAGAGTAAAAGAAAGGGCTATAAATAGAATAATGATCCTTATCAGCATATAGTTTTAATATCGGAAAAATAAAAAATAACGATAGATATGAATAAATAATTAGTCTCCAAATTGTTCAATGTTTACCTGGATATAATCTGCGGGAACTGAAGTTTATTTTTGAGAATTCTTGTGATTGGCTATAATTTTTTTGATCTGTTCAGCGGGATCTCCTGATAAGTCGCTAAGTTTTATTGATTTTCCAATAATGATTCTAATTTCTTTATTCGCATTATACCCGTCGATATAGATTGGTAACAATGGTAAATTGTGACTTTGTGAAATTGTTTTAAAACCAGAATAGAACTTTCTCCCTTTCCGGAATCCGCGATGCATTTTACCCTCTGGGAAAATCATCAGGTGATTACCATTCTCTTTATGCTTCCTGATAAGCCTCAGAGTTTCTTTATTCTGACTTGTATTGGCCTTTCTATGCAAAGGAATCATTTTCAGAGAAACAGCAATTCCTTTGATAAAGTGTTCCATTACATTTGATTGAACAAATTTCATTACCCTATTCGATGGATGCGGAGATGAATCATATCTTGCAAGTGGCTTCAGATCCCTTTCGGTCTCTTTCAAAATCATGTATTTTATGAGAAAGAAGTCGTATGGTGCGCTAAAAAACTTCAAAGCTTTATCACGGGGTTTGATATGATTTGCCAATACGATATGCGGCGTTTCTCGCAACGGCTCCAGGTTTTCCAGATTCAGATATATAACCTTGTATTTATAGTACCTTGTAAAGTGAAAGTATTTGAGAATCCAATGACCCGTTGAGTAATAAAAAAGACAGCCGAACCAATAGAATAAAATCATATTATAAGACAGATCCTTTCCATGTTTTTTCTCCATTCCCTGTAATAGGATAGGATGTTCCGAGATAGCGCGGCGAAGTGTGGAACAGATTCATGTCCATCCATGCCAGATTTCTGGCAAAAAATTCCCGTAGCCGGTTGTAACCCTCACTGTGGTATGGGCGGAGATCGGCTTCGAACGGAATAATCTGCATTCCTAATTTTTCTCCTATGTAAATAGCCCGGGGCTGATGGAATTTTTGGCTAACAAAAAAAGCATCTCTGACATCGAAAATCAGTTTGGCCCGGACAAGAGTATCCAGTGTACGAAAACCTGCATGATCTACAAAAATATCCGATTCATTCACTCCATTCTTCAACATAAATTTTAGCATTGGTTTTAGTTCATTGTAAGACTTTGTACCATGATCGCCTGACAGGAGTATTTTTTTAACTTTTTTTTTCTTATAAAGCTGAAGGGCGCCCTCCAGCCTGTCCATCAGGATTGGTGATGCAGTTTTTCCATACACAGCTGCGCCTGGAACGATGGCAACGGTCGCCTGTGGAGCCAAATCTGCATTCGAAAAAATCTTTGCAGTTCCATAGGACCATTCGAAACTTAAATCGATCAGAATGCTTCCAAGAAGCGCAGAAAGCATGATAAGGAAAGTTATCTTAATTATTCTTTTCATGACCTGTTCGTACGTTATGCGCCAATTATACTAATCTGATTCGCTAACTACAATGTTTTTTTCAATATTCCGGAAAATAGTGTAAATAAAATCGAGATCCCCTTTGGAGAGGGGCCTGGAATCTATAATATAACGGAGACGTTTAACTGCAAGGTTTTCCATCCCGTGATATTCATTCATGCCCAGCTTTTCAAAAATTTTCTTTGCGTAATTATAAAAATGCTCCGTTCCAATATTATTTTCAACCGGAGTCTCCATCCCGGAGCCAGGTTGAGCGGAATTATATATAATGCTCATCAGATAGGCAACCGAATTGGATAGATTCATTGATGATTGTTTTCCTCTAAGTTGAAAATCCACCATATAGTCACAGAAATCAATTGTATTCCGGGTTAGACCTGAATCTTCCCGTCCAAAAACAATTCCAATTTTCCCGGTTACTGTTCTCAAAACTCCCGGAATTTCTGTTATATGAATAAACCGTCCCCGATCCTTTCCATGCACCATTCCTGTTCCAATCAATATTGATAAATCAGATTTCATTTCTGAAGACGAGTTCACATACTCAATTTTTTTGAGTTCATCTTCCGCATTATAGGCCATCCATTCAATGTCAAAGGCAAGTTCCCTTGGTTCCCCGAGCACCCGTAGCGGTGAAAGTGAAAAATTAGAAATCAGTCTGCAAACCATCCCTATATTTCCCGCATATTTTGGATTTTCGAGACATATTTTTATTCTATCCAGTAACGCTGTATTCATCTTGACCGATAATATATTACTGAATAATTTAAACCTGAACCAGAATGATATACAAATTAAAAAAGAAATTCATAGCCAATAACCCGTACCTTAAAAATAAAATTGATTCCGTTAAAGAAAAAGGGCACCAGAGACTCACTGTCTTTGTAATTCCTCACGGACATGACAGTTCATTCAATTTTCAAATTTCCATGTTTGCAATTTTTTTTATTATTTCGCTATTGTTTTCGTTAATTGGTCTCTCAATTTATGGAATCACCAAATCAGCAAATACAAAGATACAATTGGATGCGCTCTCCCAGGTTTACGGAAAATTTTTCGATGAATACGTCAGCCTCACTGAAGATCTGGGTAAACTACAGGAAGACAATACTGTTCTTAGCGAGGATCTTTCTGAACTTTTTACCCTTGTCGATGGAAATGACGAAGAGCTCCTGAAATTGCACTCAGAGTCGGACGTTAACGAAAAGGTCTATTCTGAACTTCGATCAGAAGAACTTGCCGACAAAGAACTGGTTACAGGAAAATCCTATCTCTCTGAAATTTATGAATTCAGGCAGTTAAAAGTAACTATGGAAAAAAACCAGGCTTTGCTTGATGCGAATCTGGATTTTCTTGGTACCCGAGCTTCGATAATACAAAGTATGCCACTTACGCAGCCATTGGACACATACAATGTGACTTCTACTTTCGGGTATCGCCGTTCACCAACAATGGGTTACTGGGAAAACCATGATGGCATTGATCTGGCAAATGCCCCCGGAACTCCGATTTTTGCAACTGCTCCCGGACGAGTTTCGCGTGTTATCTATTCTACGATCGGCTATGGACATCACATTATTATATCTCATGATTATGGGTACTATACCCTGTATGGACATTGTTCGAAGATATACGTGAGTGTGGGACAAACAATAAATCGCGGAGCAGTTATTGGGCTTGTTGGTTCTACAGGAAATACAACTGGCCCTCATCTTCATTATGAGGTTTGGTCCGGTGATTCAGTACGAATGAACCCGGAAGAATTCCTTCACGGTGGTCTATTGTAAGACCTGCCTTAGAATTTAAAAAAGTATTTTATTGAAATGAAATACATATTTCAGATTGTTTTTAAAAAAAATAGTAAAATCATTGATTTGGGCAATACTTCGACCCTGCTCAGCACAAGAGACCAGGCCGACTATAGAAACCTTATCCCCTATCCAGCTTGGATCGTTCGCGCTCTTCGCATAAGGTAAGTTATTGAATTCTATCGAAAAAGAAATTCGGACCCTAGAATCAAAGATCAGGCATCATCAGCAATTATATTACAAAGCAAGAAAGCCTGAGATTTCCGATAAAGAATTCGATCTATTATTCAAAAAACTTCAGGATCTTGAAAAGGCCAATCCGGAATTTGCATCAGTAAATAGTCCCACGAAAGTTGTTGGCTCCGACTCGGACAACGAATTTCATAAGTACCAGCACAAGGTTCCAGTTCTTTCACTGGAAAATACCTACAACTTTGCAGAACTCAAAGACTGGATCGAGAAAACAGGAATCGAGAATGAATATTCCGTCGAATGGAAAATTGATGGAGCATCGATTGTTTTATACTACGAAAAGGGTGAATTGGTTAACGGTGTTTCTCGCGGATCAGGTGGGATTGGAGACGATGTTACTGAGAATATCCGGACAATACGAAATATCCCTTTAAAACTCCCGGAACCGGTCAGTATTTATGCGAGAGGTGAAGTTTATATGACATTTACGGATTTTGCAGAATTCAATGAAGAATTCGGGGGAAAATATGCAAACCCAAGGAATCTTGCGGCGGGATCAATTAAACATAAAAATTCCTCTCAAACAGCAAAGCGGCCCCTTAGAATTTTTACTTACGATGCCTATTTTCCTGAACCCAATAAAAAAATAAAATATCATTCGCAAATCCTGGAAACTATGTCGGACCTCGGCCTCCCCGTTTCGAATGAGTATAAAATTATTTCGGGTAAGAAAATAGAAAAAGTAATTTCAGAATTCAAAAAGAAAAAAGACAAAGTCGATTATCCCGTTGATGGTCTTGTGATCAAGCTAAATGACCTCGCTCTGCGCGATGCGTTAGGCGCAACCTCGCATTCCCCCCGTTGGGCACGTGCTTTCAAATTCGATGCGCTTATGAAAGAAACAAGAATTGTAAATATAGATTATGCGGTTGGAAGAACCGGAAAGATAACTCCAAGGGCTAAGGTCGAGCCAGTTTTGCTGGCTGGAACAACAGTAACGTACGCGACTTTGCACAACCAGGATTTTATTGATGAAATGGGTATCGGAATTGGTGCCAAAGTTAATGTTGCAAAGAGAGGAGAAATCATTCCCGCAGTGGAAGAAGTCATAGAACCCGGAAATCAGGGGATTTTTAAACTCCCTGAAAAATGCCCGGCCTGTGGCACAGTATTGCTTAAAGTCGATGAGTCTGTAGACTTTTTCTGTCCCAATAAAAAATGTCCGGATCGCGAAAAGAACAGCCTGATTTTTTTCTGTCAGAGAAAACAAATGGACATAGAAGGCTTGGGAGAAAAACAGATAGAGAATTTCTATAACGCGGGCTTTATCCGTTCCATACCAGACATTTATAAACTTAAATCAAAAAGAGATGAGCTGATTCAGACTGCTGGACTTGGAGAAAAGAGCGTAGATATCATTTTGAGCGGAATCGAAAAATCAAAGGAAAAAGATTTTAAATTCGTTCTTCCATCAATCGGACTTTCCGAAGTTGGTCACAAAGTTACCGAAATCCTCATTGAAAACGGATTTGATGATATAGATAAAATTATTGAAGCTGCGTCAGCCGCTAATGCCAGGGAAAATCTTGAAGAAATTCACGGGATGGGCCCTAGGACAGCAGAATCGATTGTCAGGCAATTCCAAGACAGGGAAACTCTTAAACTCATTGACGAACTAAAGAAGGCCGGACTGAAATTTCAGGCTGTCAGACGACAGAAATCCTCCTTAACGCTCTTTGGAGGACAAAGCTGGTGCGTGACTGGTAGTTTCGAAAATTTTCAGCCTCGCGACAAGGCTATGGACCTAATCGTTTACTATGGCGGAAGAAAAGTTACCTCAATATCAACCAAAACAACTCATTTGTTGGCGGGAGAAAACGCCGGTTCTAAGCTTGAAAAAGCCCGGGAACTGGGAGTTCTCATTGTGAATGAAAAGGAATTTCTTGAAATATTAAAAAAAGCAAAAATCAAATTGTGAAATCCTTTACAAATTAATGAATTCCGCGATTTCCTTTCCCAATGAAACGAATTGTAATACTTAACCCAAAAAGCAGACATGGTCTTGCTCTCAAGGCATTTGACCGGCAAAGACCACTTCTCGAAAAAAACCTGGGCTCTTTTGATCTTTATCTTACAGACTCCCCGAAGGATTGTACGAGAAAAGTTTCTGAAATTCTTTCCAGAAAGGAGTATAAACAGATATTAATCGCCGGAGGTGACGGGTCAATTAACGAAGCGATAAATGGGTATTTTAATAAAGATGGAAAAGTGATAAACGCAAGTATTCCTTTAGGAATCATTAATCTCGGAACAGGTGGAGATTTCTTTAAAACCATAAACAAGAGATCGGCCGACTACCACAAAGCTCTCCGGGAAAATAATTTTAAACTCATCGATTGCGGGTTATCAACTCTTGAAGACAAAAAGAATCCCCACTACTTCATAAACATCACATCAATCGGAATGGGTGGCGAGGTAAACCGGCAAATGAAATCTTCCAAGTTTCAGTTAGGCGTTGCTGCATATTTTTATCACGCATTGACCGTACTGTTCAAATATGAACCTCCGGTTTGCAGAATAAAGTATAAATCGCCGGACGGAAAATGGAATGAATTTGAAACCGGAATTGTGAACCTGTTTGTTTGTAATGCTGAGTTTAACGGAGGCGGAATGAGATGGGCTCCGAATTATGATCTGGAAGACGGAATATTTGACATCGTGATAGTTTCTAACGTTTCGAAAATAAAATTGGTCACTGAGTCACATAAGATCTATTCCGGAAAAGTCAGCACGATGACCGGCGTTCGTGAATTTCATGCAACAGAAATGCATGTTGTTCCCGTCAGAACAATCTCCCAGGAAATCGACGGCGAAGTCCGGGAAATAGATTTTTTAAAAACGCATGAATTTCATTTTAAAATGTTACCAAAGGCAATTCCGGTGATCATGTAAGGTTCGTTCAGTCTATTCCATATTGCCGTTTCTGTTCATACCGAAAATAGCCGGATGCTTCCTCGTTTTTTACTGATTCTGCTTCAGCACCATAATATTTTTTACGGATATCGTCTAATTTTCTTTCCTGCTCGTTACCGGAGAATTTAGAAATTATATCCAGACGCTCAGCCTTATATTTCTCGCCATTGTCCCATCTTTCATCCCGGACGGAATCAAGAGCTTCCCATCTTTTGAGCGCAAATGAATCCATACCCATTCCCTTTCTTACTTCATTGAGAGTTTCCTTACGTTCTGTTGGGGACATTGAACTCAAATCATCCTGAACTACACGCAGGAATGATTCCATGAATGTCTGTCTTTTATTCTCTAATTGAGATGAGAACTCTTTACCATAGATTTCTTTGAGTCCAGTACTATATTGCGTAATTTTTTCTTTTACCGGCACTGATTTGTTATCCTGAATCTGTTTCAAAACCTCATTTACTGCACTTTGTTTTTTCTCCGCTGCCCACATTTCTTCTGCAGAATCTCCAAACAATTCCCGTCTGACCTTCCAGATTTCTTTCTGCCGATCAGCGTCGGACATGCCAGTCAATCGGTTGCGGTTTTTTTCAACATACTTTTCGTATTTATACAAAGATTCGGACATTCGGAACAACTTCGTTTCTAATCCTGGAAATGCCATTCCAAGGATCTCCTGAAGGACTTCAATCCACCTGTCACCGAATTTGGCCTTTAGATCGCGCATCAGTTTTTCCAGCATGGATATCTGAACACCGGCATTCTCTATTTTGGATCCATATTTTCTGCGGAGGATCAGTGCCATTTGCTCAGGGGTGAGATCTCCGTCATAGACTATGCGACCTTCAGGACCTGTCCGATATTTTGAATCATCAAGAATATCTTCGTTAAGTTTCGTGGCTGTCAATGTTCTTGATTCAAGTTCTTTGAACTTTTTTTCAATTGGATCCGTTCTTGTAAAAAAGAAAGCCCCGGTTATTAATATGAGAACTGCACCAATACCAATGAAAATATTTTTTTTGTTAGTAAAATCCATACGATCACAGTTGGCAGAGTGGCTTTTCTATTAAAGTATTTTTAGGTTTCGGATAAAATTTTATTTGAAAATAAAAAAACCCGGATCAAAAACTCCTGACCCGGGTTTCGTGAAAACTTCAACTAAATATCAGCCGCCGTTGTTTGCGATGTAATCTATAATAGCTGCATAAAATTCTTTTTCATCAAATGTATCCGGACCGAGTCCAACCACATCTGCATGATCCTGATTTATTACGCTCGCTTTAGAAGTCATCTGAAGGGAACTGGGATTGTTCAAATCAGTTACATTTCCCAGAGACGTGTTGATTGTAATGTAATCCAAACATAAGAAACAATCATTCAGTTGAGCTCTCTGTCCCATTTGTGCCGAATTGACACCAACCAGACCATCATCATCCGTATCTGATTTGTTGCCATTACCCTGACCGGCAGCACCATCATTGTCACAATCACCTACACAATATCCGTCACCGTCTGCATTGAAGAATCCCTGAACTACAAGAAATAACGCTGGATTTAGATTCACACCTTGTTGTGCCGTTACAAAAGAAATGTATTTGCTTGCATGAGCAGAATTCACATTGTATTTTGTATTGAAATCTTTCATACCTGTCGTGATCCCATCAGCTGCGCTGTAATCGTTATAAACCAGTTGTTTTGCAGCAGCATAAACATCGTTCCCGGCAGCGTAGACAGAATTTCCATAAATTGCCGCAAGAGAGGCGATTACACTGACAACTCCAGGTTTCAGATCCAGAATATATTTTGCAGTTCCTGAACCTCTGTGAGGAGAGGAAACGGATGCCAGAACTTTTACTACTGCATACCCTTTTCTCTGTTTTAAAACAGCAGCCGCTTTTCTTGCATCAATTCCACCCTGGGAATGCCCAATTATATTTACATAAGAAGATCCAACAGTTGTGAGATAACTTTCAATTTGATTCGCAAGCTGTAATCCACGAATTTCAGAACTGTTGAAAGGAGCTACATTTCCTGCCAAAGCTTTTTGACTGGTGCTAATATTACTATTACAGGTAACTTCAAGAAATTCGTCGCAAGGATCACCAACAAATACTCCATAATCATCACCAAAATAATATGCTCCAAGAAGGTTATCAAAACCCCCCAATCCGTGTGCAAAAACGACCGGATAAGCCGATTTTTTCGCGGTTGCGAAAGCCGGATTCGCAATGATAACAAACGCCATTGCTGCCAGAATTAAAATATACTTTTTCATAGACGCCTCGTCCCAATTAATTTTCAAATTTTTCATATTTTCTCATTGTGTTATTTTAAAGTCAACCTTTATTTAAAATGACTTAATTTTGCCTAATCTCATAAATTACAATGCCTAAAAAGGCATTACGCTTTTGAGCCAAAAACCTGCAGAATGCGTAAATTTCTGAATAAAAAGACTGTTTTTTCACTATTTGCTTGCTTTTCCTCTAATTTCGTTATAAAGCAAAACCATCGGGTGGCGGGTGGAGCCTCCCCGCCCGATGGGTGGGGATTTTTTCTAAAAAGTACGAATGGTTTTCTTGAAGTTCACAGCAATCGTGGATGAAAAGAACTCCGAAGGATTTAGATTCCCAAGCCTTCGAACCGGGCCATCCATGAAAATTATGACCGGGCAAGCTATTCGAAATTAATAATTCGTTTTGTTCTGTGTGGGATAACTCATGTTGATTTTGTTAAATTACCGGAATCACCAGATTAGTAAATGTAATATTCATGATGGAAAATCCTGTTCGAAAAATAATAATTATGGCACTTTTTGCCGAGGCAGAACCGGTAATCCGATCTTTATATTTACGTAAAAATACGAAGTGCAAAGAATTTAGTATTTATGAAAATGGAGAAATCTCTCTTTGCATAAGCGGGACAGGAAAAATCAATTCTGCGATTGCTGTTACTTATTCTGCTTTTCTTTACCGGGCTAACTCTGAACATACTGCCTTTCTGAATCTTGGTGTTTGCGGATCTAAAAAAACTGAAGCGAACATAGGTGAATTATTTCTGATAAATAAGATTGAAGATATCGGATCAGGGAGAACATATTATCCGGATATTTTGACCGATTGGAAGCTAAGGGAAAAATCAATTCATTGTTCAGATCAACCTTTTTATGCGTCAGATAAGAATACGTCAATTAGTCTTGTCGATATGGAATCGTCAGGATTTTGCAGGGCAGCATCTTTGTTAGCTCCGCCGCAAGATATTCAACTTTTAAAAATTGTTTCCGATCATTTCGATTCTGAACGTGTCCAAATAAATGCAAAATTTATTTCTGCTCTGATCGAAAATAGAATCCCCGAATTAAAGAATTTCCTTGATGTATTTCCATTCACAAGCGATAAAAAACAAACTTCTCTTTCTCCAGATGACATTGACACGATCCGTGCAATTTCAGAGAACCTGAAGTTGACAACAACCCAGAAAATTCAACTAGTAAATTCAGTTAAGTCGTTCCGGGTAAGGTTTCAAACAGAATTATCTTTTCCTCCTGAGTTGATTAGCCGGACATCCTCAAAACACGAATCAAAGAGAGTATTTTCTGAATTAATGAAACATCTCGCAAAAAAACCTGCTTCATTCTTATAGTATGAAAAATTTTTCTCATATATACATTGAAGAAGAAGCTGCGGAATTCCCTGTTACAAAGAATTTATTACACAGATTTCCAGCCTCACATATTATTCCAATTCGAAATTACAAAGAAATTTTCAACCGGCCGAAACAAAACTTTCAGCTGCAAAAAAAGTCAATGAGTCTGATTCTTGCGCATCGGAAAGAAAAATTTTTATACTCAGGGTCAGATATGTCATCAGATTTCGGAAACAGGAATTTTTATTATAACGCGATGATTCTGAATTGTTTTTATAATTGTGATTATTGTTATCTTCAGGGAATGTTTCCCTCCGGAAACATTGTAATTTTTGTGAACATCGAAGATTATATCTCTGAAACAGAAAACTCGCTTTTGAAACCCTGGTTCCTTACACGGCAAAATGGATTGAATTTGCGGGGAAGCATTCAAATTTACTTCTGGAGGTCAGAACAAAGAGCGCGAACTACAAAAGCATCTCTCATCTAAAACCCATTGAAAATGTTATATTGGCATGGACAATCAGTCCGGAATTGGTTACCAGAAAATATGAAAAGAATACACCAACTCTGAATAGAAGAATTCAAAACATTCTCAGTGCAATCAACGACGGATGGAAGGTCCGTATTTGTTTCGATCCTTTATTACTCGTAACAGATTTTGAAAAACTATATTCGGAGCTTATTTTAAAAATTTTCTCCGAAATTCCTGCCGGAAGAATTTTCGATGTAAGCATAGGTGTATTCAGAATGAATTCTGATTTTTTGAAAAAAATTCAAAAAGGAGAAAACGAATCGGATATTCTCTATTATCCTTTTGAAAAGCAGGGAAAAATTATGACCTATCCTGAAGAAATACAGGAACCGATGAGGGATTTCATAGTTACAAGACTTTTGGAATTTCTCCCAAAAGATAAGATTTATAACTGATAGATCTTGTTGTGTTTTTTCGCTTAATGCAACATAACACTGTAGCAGCCGGTTTATTTTTCATTGAAACCTGACATTCAAAAATATAATAGTTATTTGAGGATATGATGTACAATAAATCATTAAAACTTCTTTTTATTTTATTCCTTTTAAGTTGCACAGGTGCTACCCGACAATTACGGGATCCCGTTTCAAAACAAATGACCGACAGGCCGCAAAGCGAAAGCGAACTTGCCGGAGCGCTGACCCGACCAAATTGCCAGAACCCGCCTCCGGGGATGGTTTGCATCCCGGGTGGACCAGCTGTGATTGGATCAGATCCTACAGATCCGGGTGCTGAGCCAAATGAATTTCCGAGGAGAACCGTTGAAATCAGTACGTTTTATATTGATAAGTATGAAGTAACAAATCTGCAATATGATGAATGTGTGAAGGCTGGAGGATGTAAATACTTCCACAACATAAAGAATAAGCTTTATGATGGCTATCGCGATCCCAGGCAACCGGCTTCTCCGCTTTCCTGGGATAAAGCCCATGCATTCTGCAAGTGGGCAGGTAAACGCCTTCCTACAGAAGCGGAATGGGAAAAAGTAGCCCGGGGTGGAGAAAAAGCCACTATTTATCCATGGGGCAATGATCCTCCAGACACCACCCGTGCAAGCTACAATGTCTGTGTTGAGTCAAATGCAGCGAAAGACAGATGCAATGGCAAAGAAACTTCCCTTAAACTTTCAAACGTAGGAAGTTACCCACCTGGTCATTATGGTGTTTATGATATGGCGGGAAAAAGGATATGAAATGAAAATATTAAAAGGTGGGAGTTGGTGGTGGCCGGCAAATCAAATGAGAGGTTCCTACCGCAGATTCGAAAAAGTTGAAAGTGGTGGACACCGTCTTTCTGTTCGATGCGCTTCAACATCACCAATCTTGAATAATCCACCAGGCTGGATGATTGCTGATCCGCCGGCAAATCTTAGCGATCCATTACCTCCAGATGCTGATCTTGTCAATCGGATGGTTCCCGCAGAAACCGACAAGCTGGACAAACAGATTTGCACCGAACCGTATAAATCTCCGGCACATTGCAAAGATCCTGTCACATATTTCAAAAGCAATGAATCGAGACAATATCTCTTCGCGCCTTACATCAAAAATCTGGGAGGAGGATATGCCGGTGTTGCTGCGGAAGGCAATTATTCGTTCATCGCACATGCCAAAAGCAGATGGGTTTGGTTGTTTGATTTTGATGTAAATATTAACAGGCTCCATAAGATTATCAGGGCAATTGTAAAGGCTCAGGATTCTCCGCTGAAATTTGCGGAAAGCTGGAACAAAAAAAATGTCAACGATACAATCCGGATCATTTCCAAAGAGTATAAAGAATCAGATGAACTGGAAAATATTCTGGCTATTTACAAAAGATATCAGCCGGATTTATATTCCTATTACCTTGATCTAACGAAACCAAATAAAGAATTCAAGGATTTTGGATGGCTAAGAAATCCGGAAGCTTATAGATACATAAGACTTCTGTATTCCCAAAACCGCATAGCCATAGTACCAGCCGACATGCTCAAAGATAAGTCCCTGCAAGGCATCGGAAGGGCTGCAAAGGCGATGGGCGTCGTGATCCGTATTTATTATCCGAGCAATGCAGAAGAATTCTGGGAATTCAATGATAATTACAGAAAGAATTTGAATTCGCTGCCATTCGATGAAGCTTCTATTGCCCTACGAACGATACATGAATACAATTGGCATCCGACAGACCGGAAAGGATTTGCTGGTTTCTGGCATTACGTTGTTCACGGGGCTGTAAATTATCAGAGAAAATTACAACTGTCTGAATTCAAAACCATTGATGATTTCAAGTCCGAAAGAATTTTTCCATTGGACTACCGTGATTTCTGTACTATTGACCTTCCGGGAAGTTTACCCGGATCTGCAAATTAAGTTTGGCTGACTTTGAATAAATTCGCTTTTTATATTATATTCATTCCGCTTCTCTTGCTGTTTTCTTGCGTCTCGGAACAAAGAAGTATCCCACCACTGACATCCGGAGCGCAATATTATAATCACCTGGCAACATTTCTCGCGGGCCTCCCCGTTCCGGCGGATAGTCCGTTTTTCCAAATTTCCAACTCTGTTTACTATAAATCACATTCGAACGCAATGAATAAGATGTGGAGCAGGCTGAATAAAGAGAGTATAGAAGAAATTAAGATCTGGCGAAATAACTTTATTGAGAATAGCAGAAAAGGTACTGCTTTCTATCCTTTCAGCGGTGCGGACTTTACGAATCTTTTCAATTTCTTTCCTGATGCTGAGGAGTACCTGATGGTCGCATTGGAAAAACCGGGCAATTTAACAGACATGAATAGACTAAGTGCGGGCCAGATTAAAAATTCACTCCTTTCATTAGAAAGCCTGGTATCGGAAATTGCTGACAGGAATTATTTCACAAGGAGGAAAATGCGTCAGGAATTCCTGAATCCGCATTTCTCAGGAACCACGCCGGTACTTTTGATTTTTATGGCGCGAATGGGAAATATAATCTGGGACGTCGAACGGGTGACGCTTAATGATGAAGGAAATCTAATTCCAATCTCGGGAAGCGATGAAAAAACTGAAGGTGTCAGGATAGACTTCTTTGCCAACGGTAATGGTGAAGAGCGGCAACTAATTTATTTAAGTATTCCACTAGATAGTAATTCAATGGACCAGAATACTAAGACCGGGAAGTTTTTCGAAAAAAGAAAAAATCTGAAAACTATTATGAAATCGGCAGAATATCTTTTTCAAAGAAAAGCTCTTGATAGTTTCAGGCAATATATTCTGGAGAAAAGTGACATTATTATCCAGGATGATTCCGCGATACCTTTTCATTATTTTGATATTAAGGTCTGGGATGCTAAATTTTTTGGATCGTATAAAAAATCTGCAACTCTAACGGGAATGCCAGAAATATCATTACAGAAGGATTTAAAATCAGGATTCGAGTCTTCCAGCCTCCCGCTAAATTTTGCTTTTGGATATGGTATTCTGAAAGGTAAAGATAGATCAAATCTGATACTTCTAAAGAAACGCTAGGGAATACTTATGAGCGGTTAGATTCGCCGGAAGATTTGAAGATAATGATCGGAAAATTTAGCGATTATGTTTACAGATCAATAAGGATTAAAGAAATATAATAAGATATTTACGGGGAATAATCCATGTCATCAGAAAGTATAATTTCAAAATTTGAAAAGCAGATAAATGAATTAAGAAGTGAATACCGGGAACGCATTCCCGAGAAAATAAGTGAAATTGAATCGGAATGGAATGATTTTAAGACTGGGAATAAAAAATGGGATGGAATTACTCCGTTATACTTCCTTACTCATAAATTAACAGGTTTAACAGCGAGCTTCCAGTTGAATGAAGTTCATGAGACTGCAAACATCCTTGAGTCATACCTGCAATATCTAATTGAAAATAAATCATCTCTAAACGACATTCACTTTTCGAAAATAGACGACTTGATCACAGAACTGAAAAGCAGAGCCGTCACTTGCCTGAATCAAAATGCAGAAAGTGAAAAACAAGATGAAAGGTTTCTAAAACAATTTTCCCCATCCTCCTCACCAAAGAAACTGATCTACATTCTGGAGAGTGATCAGGGACTCTCCGAAGATCTGAATCATCAGATCGCTTTTTTTGGTTACAACGTACAAAATTTTTCTGATTTCAATTCATTACGGAATGAATCAATAATATCATCGCCATCTGCAATCATTTTTGACATCACTTCACGACCAAAATCCATTGATTCCGGAAAAATTCTGGAACTTAAAAATTTACACGAGATTCCGATTCCGATTATTTTTATTTCTGCCTATGCCGAACTTACTGACAGATTACATTCAGTT
Organism: Leptospira sp.; assembly: GCA_021413405.1. Taxonomy (GTDB): domain Bacteria; phylum Spirochaetota; class Leptospiria; order Leptospirales; family Leptospiraceae; genus JAIOQL01. Next base: position 1,788 of record JAIOQL010000112.1, on the reverse strand, counting down.
CGCGCAGGAAGTGATGCATATTTCAATAACCCTGTTGATATTACAAAACTTATAGATAAGCTGGATTCTTTAACCGTGCGTCCGGCTCCTGATCCATTCCGGATAATGGTAATTGACGATGAGATATTTCAGGCTGCCTACAATTCATTATTGCTGCAACAGGCCGGAATGATATCGGCTGTCGTCAGTGATCCGTTAAGAGTAATGGAAACGCTAATCGATTTTCGTCCCGAACTGATCCTGATGGCTATGTATATGAAGGAATGCAGCGGGATGGAATTGGCTTCAGTAATCCGGCAGCAGGATGCTTACATTGGTGTCCCAATTGTTTTCCTCGCAACCGATGCCAATAGGAACAAAGAAATGGAAGTTATGCGTCAGGGGGGGGATGATTTTCTGACAAAGTCCATTCTGCCTGAAGATCTTATCTCTTCTATTATTCTTCGCGCGGAAAGATCCCGGATTTTGGGGTCTTTCATGCAACGGGACAGTTTGACAGGACTCTTTAATCATACTAAAATTAAAGAACAATTAATGATAGAACTCACCAGGACGAAGAGACAGGGTGGAAATCTTGCCTTTGCTATGTTAGACATCGATAGTTTTAAATCTGTGAACGATACTTACGGCCATCTCACGGGTGACAGAGTTATTAAAAACCTTTCAAGACTACTGATGCAGAGATTGCGAAAAACCGATATCATAGGCCGGTATGGCGGAGAAGAGTTTGCGATCATCTTTACTGATACTAAAGTCAACAACGCTTTCAAAGTCCTTGACGAAATTCGAAAAAGTTTCGCATCAATCCATCAGCAAAGCGAGGGAATATCTTTCTCTGCAAGCTTTAGTTTTGGCATCTGTGGATATCCGGAAACAGATGGAGCAGGGAAAATAAATGAAATTGCGGACAGGGCTTTATATGAAGCCAAGAGATCCGGTCGGAATCGCGGAGTGCTTTCGTCTAAATAGATAATGGCAGACGTTACTCGCGCCCGCGCTGAGAACATTCCGGGAAATTTTTATGTAGATTCAACTTGCATCGATTGTGATACTTGCCGGTGGATTGCTCCCGAATCGTTTCATCGCAGTGGTGGACAATCTTTTGTATTCAGTCAGCCCAATGAAAAGGATCACGAAATCCTGGCTTTTCAGGCTCTACTAGCCTGTCCAACCAGTTCAATCGGGGCGAAAACAAAATCGAAATATATAACGGAAGCAAGAAATAGTTTTCCGGTTCAGATTTCCGAAAATGTATTCTATTGCGGATACCACTCGGAACAATCATTCGGAGCAGCAAGCTACTTCATCCAGCGGAAAGGTGGAAATATTCTAATTGATTCTCCGAGATTTAATATGCAGCTTGCAAAGAAATTGGAAGCGTTAGGCGGTATCTCATATATGTTTCTGACGCACATTGATGATATTGCAGATCATGCTAAATTTCATTCCCATTTCGGATGTAAACGGATCATCCAGAAGGATGATTTCAGGAACAATTCAGGCAATTTTGAAATCGTTATCAATGATCAGGAAGAGCTGAAACTTTTCGATGATCTGATAATAATCCCCGTTCCCGGTCATACAAAGGGCCACAGTGTTCTTTTATACAAGGATAAGTTTCTATTTACCGGAGACCACCTGGCATGGTCAGTCAGTCTGAAGCAGCTTCACGCTTTCCGGAATGCCTGCTGGTATTCCTGGAAAGAACAGATAAGATCAATGACAAGACTACTCAACTATTCCTTCGAATGGGTTTTACCGGGACACGGAAGAAGATATCATGCGAAT
>JAIOQL010000111.1 GCA_021413405.1 Leptospira sp. | reverse complement strand
TGAAGATTCAGCTGCCTTCTCCAAGAGCCCGTTTTTCATATTCCCTTTCACTATTGTCCATGAATCCGAAAAACTTTTTGAAAAACCCGGTGATATTGTTATCATCGTCCAATTTATGCTCTGTATGAAGAAGAGTGTGGGTTATCCTGGTCAGGCAGGCAGATGCCTTGCAGTTTGGAGAATTCAGAATATATGGTTTTTGTTCGCGAATGCTTCTCTCCACCTCATCGTCCTGGAATATAAACCCGAGGGGCTCAACCTGAACTTCCAGGAACTGCCCGCTAATATCAATTACCCTGTCTGCGACCTTTTTACCTTCGATAGCACTTCTCGCACGATTCACTATGATTTTTAAATTTTTTTCCTTGGTCTGGGAAACTATAGATTTTATCAGACCGTATGAATCTGTTATCGCAGTCGGTTCCGGGGTAGTGATCACCAGAACCTCATGAGCCGGCATAACAAGTCCAATTACATTGGAACTTATCCCGGCACCGGTATCTATGATCATGTAGTCATAATGACCCAACTCTGAAAATCCTTTGATCAGATTGTTTCTTTGAGTTTCGTTCAGATTTGCAAGTTGTGAATAACCACTCGCACCGGCAATGATGTCCACACCTTCCGTAGTCTGAATTACAATTTCTTTGAGTGATTTGTGACCTTTTACAACATGATAGAGGTTGTATTTTGGAATTATCCCGAGTAAAACGTTTATATTTGCAAGCCCAAGATCTCCGTCGAAAATCAGAACTTTGTTCCCGGCTCGGGCAATTGAAATCCCGAGATTCACTGAAAGCGTTGTTTTTCCGACTCCGCCCTTTCCCGAAGCTATGGCTATGATCTTAGTTTGCGGGCCCTTCGCAGAAGGAAGAACCCTTAAGTTAGAATTTGATTCTGCTAATTTTCTTAAATTCGTTGCCTGATCCAAGAGTCACCCTGCTTATGAGACTACGGATCAGTTCACAGAAGCGAAACTTTCTCCTTTAATCTCTTTTATCTTTTCGGGATTTATCACGATTTCAGCAAACAATTTTTTATCTGTCGAAGCAATGTCGAAAGGTACTTCCTGTCCTGTGCTGAAATATGCAAAAGTTTTTGAATATTTATCTGCGAGTTCCAGAAATGATCCGACATAATCCGTTTCATCCAGTTTCGTCAGGATCACACGTTTATACCCGGTTTCTTCGTATGCATTCATGACAGATTTCGTATTGCTGTAGGAGGATGTTCCCGAGATCACAAGTATGTTTTCAACCTCATCTTTTTCGGAAAAAGCTTCTTCATAAGCTTTCATTTTTGAGTAAAACTCAGCATTCCTATGACTATAACCGGCTGTATCGATCAGTATCAGCTCAGAACCATCCCGGAGAAGCGCCTCTCTGAATTTCTTAATTTCTTTCACAGCGTAAAAGGGGATATCCATCGTGTCCGCATAACGTTTCAACTGCTCAATCGCGGCAATACGGTAATTGTCCGTTGTATACAAAGATACAGCTCTTCCCATGTGCAGATAATATTTTGCTGCGAGTTTTGCAATCGTAGTGGTTTTCCCGCTACCCGTTGGACCCACAAAGAAAACAATTTTTCTTTTTCCCCGCCCGGCTCCGCTGAACAGATCCGGATCAACACTGATCCGTTCGATCAATAATTCCTTCGCTT
>JAIOQL010000110.1 GCA_021413405.1 Leptospira sp. | reverse complement strand
GGGGTGAAAACCACGGGGAAATTGTCCCCCTGTTGCAATTTGCAGGAGACAGAAAAATTCCAATCCGGTTTCTTGAACTGATGAAAATGGGACATCTTCATGGTTCAAACAATGATAAACTTTACACGGAGATAGAAATTCTCTCTGATATTGATTCTAATTTTGGACCCATCCGGAAACTCGACAGAAAAAAATCTTCAACTGCAAATTACTGGGAAACCGGGAATGGATTTGTTTTCGGCATTATCGCGAATGAGTCTTCCCCGTTCTGTTCTGATTGCAATCGTCTCCGGATTGATCATCGCGGAAATTTGTATGGTTGCCTCAGTTCTCCGAAAGGGTATCCGCTACTTTCTGTTCTTAAAACTGGAATGGATATAACGCCGGTTCTATATCAGGCTTTACAGCAAAAGCAGAAAGTCCGGTTCACCGGAAGTGATCTGAGCATGAAGGCAATTGGCGGCTGAAATGGAAATCAGGCTTCAGTTCTTTGCCGTTTTAAAAGATCATTTTAAAAATGAAGCACTATTGGAATTGGAAAAGGATTCGAGGATCACAGATTTACAATTCAAACTCAGCCGGATGCAACCGTCTGCTGAAAAGATATTATCCCGATCGATGTTTGTAATGAACGACTCCGTGATTTCTCCGGATTCTAAACTTTTTCATGGGGATTTTATTCTGGTTCTCCCTCCGGTGAGTGGTGGATAGAGTGACTCACCTTCAGCAATATCCAATCGATCCCGCTTATCTTTTGAGTTGTGCACATAATCCGATGTCGGGAGCCATTGTACTTTTCAGTGGAGAAACGCGAGACCATCACAATGAAAAAAAAGTTCTGTATCTGGAATTTGAGGCGTATGAGCCATTGGCTGAAAAAATGATTGAGAGAATTTTGCAGGATGCAGGAGAAAACTGGAAATTACAAAATGCGATATGTGTTCACAGATTGGGTAAAGTTGAAATATCCGAACCAGCGGTCTGTGTGATAACAGGTTCGTCGCACAGGAAGGAAGCCTATTCCGCAAACCGGTACATTATTGACAGGGTTAAACATGAGGTTCCAATCTGGAAGAGAGAATTCTATTCTGATGGCTCAGTTGAGTGGGGTCTTCAATGCCCGGGTTGCGCTCATGAAGAGCATTTCGGAGGCGAAGAAATTTCGGATGAACTCCAAAGATACAGGTAATAAAATTACGGGTGTTATTCTATGCGGTGGCCGTTCTTCACGGATGGGAAGTGATAAAGGACTATTAAAAAGGGAGAATGAATTTTATTCAAGGATATGTTCTGAGCTGCTGAAGAATTTAACAGATGAAGTGGTTTTTTCGATAAATGAAAGTCAGTTGCCAGGATACAGAATCGCAATGCCGGATAACGTATATGTAACGGATAGCGTTTCTATTCCCGGGCCATTTGCCGGAATTGCGAGTGTTCATAAATTTTTCCCCGGTTCGGACCTGTTTGTGATTGCCTGTGATATGCCTGATCTCGATTTGCGGGTAATCGAAAAAATATATACAGGCTACCTCGATGATCCGGGTTATGATTTTTATGTTTATCAGGATTCTGAATATATCCAGGCATTGTGCGGTATATACAGTTCTTCCGCGTTGCGAAGATTTTGCGAAGACCCGGCTGGTTTATCGGGAACTGATTTTAGTCTAAAAACAATTTTGAAATCTTCGAATACGAAATATTTTCAGATCAGTACTGATATAAGAGAATTCTTCAGAAATTATAATTTGCCGGAAGATCTATACACTAAGGAAAATGCATGATTGACATAACTGGAAAGCAAAAATCGCTCCGGAAAGCATCCGCTACCGGAATTCTGCTTTGTTCCGAAGAAGCAATGAGAATGATCAGGGAGAATTCATTACCGAAAGGGAATCTTTTTGACGTCGCGAAGGCAAGCGGGTTGCTTGCTTCCAAGAAAACTTCCGATCTTATTCCGCACTGCCACCCGGTTTCTATCGATTTCCTCGAAATTTCTTTTGAACTCCAGTCGAAACCAGGATCTGATTCCTGGGATCATGCGTTATTCGAACATGGTGTTTTTGTCAGGGTCGAAGCAAAATCTATCGGCAGAACCGGGATAGAAATGGAAGTGCTCACGGCGCTTTCAATAACTCTTCTGACTATGTATGATCTGTTAAAGCCTGTTGATAAAAATATGGAGATCAGTTCCATTAAACTTACCGGAAAAACAGGTGGGAAAAGTGATGCGAAACTCAAATATAAAGAAGGGCTGCAGGCGTGTATCCTTGTTTGCTCCGATTCCACTTTCCAGGGAACGCGGGAGGATTCTTCCGGAAAAATAATCCGGGAAATACTTTTGAATTATAAAATGAATATAGCGGAGTATAAAATAGTTCCTGATTCAACGAGGGAAATCCAGGAGGTTATAAAGACCTGGGTGGCATCCGGAACAGATTTTATTTTCACCACCGGGGGAACCGGTCTTGGACCGAGGGACATTACAACCAGTGCAGTCAGGGAAATTCTTGAAATGGAAATCCCCGGAATTGCCGAGAGAATGAGAGAATATGGTGGCGAAAGGACGCCTCTTGCGATGCTGTCCCGCTCTCTTTCCGGTACCATCGGGAAAACAATAATCGTGACACTGCCAGGAAGTTCCATTGGAGCCAGGGAAAGCCTTGAAGCAATATTACCGGGACTTTTTCATGCAAAGAAAATGATTAGTGGAGGTGGTCACGATTGATATCTGTCCGCGAGGCGAGAGAAATCATTTCTTCAGTGAAGCTGAAAGCCAGTATAAAAGAAGTCAGTTTCGATGCGTTAAGCGGCTTTGTTCTTGCAGAAGATATTTATGCAGACCGCGATTATCCGCCGTTCAACCGGGCGACAATGGACGGGTTTGCTGTCAATTCAGAGAATTTTCGCGGTGGAATGAAATTCCGGATTGTTGCAGAAATCCCTGCAGGCTTTTCTTATGACAAAAAAATAAATAGCGACTCTTGTGTGAAAATTATGACGGGTGCTTCTGTGCCGGAAGGCCTGGATGTGATTATAAAACTCGAGGACAGTGAGGAATTGCCGGGGATGAACGATGAGAAGTTCGCTTCTTTCCACTTAGAATCTGTAAAGCCGTTTCTGAATATTGCGAAAAAAGGAGAAGATATTCAGGATAAGGCGAAACTTTTGCAAAAAGGTAATTTCTGCTCTCCGCAGGTTGTAAGCGCACTCGCAACTCTGGGAATTACTAATGTCAAAGTTACAGCCCCTCCTTCAGTTGCAATCATTTCCACCGGCAATGAGATTGTGTCCCCGGAATCTGATCCGTCGCGAGTACAAATCCGCGATTCAAATTCGTATACGTTATGCGAATTTCTAAAAAAATATAATATAAAACCAGAAATAACGGAACTGGTTCCGGATGATCCGGATAGACTTCGGGAATCTATCAAGCGTGGATTGGAGAAGAATATTCTTTTTATCACGGGAGGAGTATCGATGGGTTCACATGATTTCGTCCCAGCCGTGCTAAAATCGCTCAATGTTACAAATAGATTTCATAAAGTCGGAATAAAGCCGGGCAAACCTTTCTGGTTTGGTGAGAGTCGATCGGGTGGAGTTGTGTTCGCTCTTCCCGGGAATCCATTTTCGGTGCAGATAATATACAAAGTATTTATTGAGAATTTCCTGCGAAACCATGTTGGGCTGAGCGATACAATGTCTTTGATTTTGCCGATGGAAATTTCAAGAGAAAAAAAGAACAATCTGGATGAATATTTTCCGGCCTCAATTGTCAACCATCCCGGATCAGCACCATTTATGAAACCCATAGGGCACAATGGAAGTGGAGATATCAGAGCGGGTCTGTATTCGGATGGGATTGGACTTCATCCGGCCAGTGAACCTGTTTTGGAAAAAGGCAGTTTGAGTGAATTTATTTATTGGTAATATGTTTGATCCGGAATTTGAGTCCGACGTTTCTGAAACAATTAATACAAAGAAGACCGAATTCTTCATAGCATGACCCTCAGAGAATTTCTGTCCCCAAAAATATGACACTCTTAAGCTACCGCCTAACGCACATGAAACCAGAGGAAGAATTGTCGCAGGTGTGAATTCAGCTCTCAATTTCTTCCAGAAATTCATGCAAAAGAATTCAGAAAAATGAACGCTGCGGGAATTTAAAGGATATTTTTTATTTCCAGATTTCAATCAATAATTAACTGATTGAGTGGAGCGGTCAGGTGCACCAGACGGACACGGAAATAAATTCTATCTTAAAATTCCGTTGTGCTCCCTGCATCCTGGCAGAAATCTCGCTCCGGATCAGGTGAAAGTTCAGTTTCAGACGACTTTTTACTGTTCTATCATATTAATTTAACACTAGTCCGGAAAAAAGAAAACTCAGTAGAAGGGAAGTTGGACTGACATGGGTGGAACATCGGAAAAAAGGAAAGCGATGATGAGAATAACAAGAGATAAAAACTCTGTAGGTTGTGTCATAATTGATAGAATTTTTGAATTATTGTAGTCAAAATGAATACAATGAGAATAATAATGCAATTATTAACGCTTTCTTCCTTTCTAAAACAGAGTTATTTATTGTGTTTGGTGATAAAAATGAGTATTCAATCTAATGAGTAATTTAATACGACAGGCGATAGCCAAAACTAAGAAACGCTATTACAGGAAACCTGGAAGACCTGTCATCACAGGAATCGGAGTCGTTTCTCCCATAGGAATCGGAGTTCTGGATTTTTGGGACGGTCTGCTCTCAGGGAAATCAGGGCTTTCGAAAATTTCATTGTTTGATGCTTCTGAATTTCCATCCCAGATTGCAGCAGAAGTGAAAGATTTCCAACCGGAAAGATATCTGAACGAGCGTCAGGTTAAATATTATTCACGTGGTACACAATTTGCCTGCCATGCCTTCCAGCTTGCAAAACAAGATGCGGCGATTGAATTTTTCGATCCATATCTTACTGACGTTATCATTGGTGCAGGACACATTTCCTTCGATTCAATTGAGGAAGAACTCGCTAAAAGCGGGACCAAAATGCTCAAATACAATAAAGACATGGATCCTGCCGGATTGCTGAAAACCTCAATGGGTTTGCCAGCCAGCGCAATTGCTCTCATGGCAGGAGTGGAAGGCTATGTAACAACTCATTCTACAGCCTGTGCGAGTGGAATGGATGCGATTGGTTTTGGGGCAGAGCGAATCATGATGAACAGGGCCCACACTGTGATCTGCGGCGGAGTCGATACTCCTATTTCGAGAATAGTTCTGAATGCTTTCTGCAACGCCAAGATGCTTGCAACCAATAACGAAAATCCGGACCAGGTTCTGTTTCCATTTGATAACCGGCATACAAAATCCGTTTTGGGCGAGGGTTCTGCTGTTTTTATTCTCGAAGAAAGAGATATCGCACTGGCGCGAAGGGCCAGAATCTATGGCGAAATAATTTCGTTTTCACAGAGTGCTGAAAATGTCAACGAGACCTTTTTTATTGATAAAACCCTGACCAGGTGGGCCCAGAATGTAGACAATACTGTTAAAAAGAAATTCGGGACACCGGATTACATCAATGCTCATGGCCCGAGCGATAAAAAAACAGATATTGCGGAAGCGAGTGTAATCAAAAGGGTTTTTGAAGCTAAGGGAGAAGAAATTCCTGTCTCCTCAATCAAGGGAGCACTTGGAAGCGGGATGGCGGCTGCGGGAGCGTTTCAGGTGGCAGCAAGCGCAATGACACTTGTTACAAATAAGATACCGCCAACGCTGAACTATAAGTTTCCCGATCCGGATTGTAATCTCAATTGTTCATCATCTATAATTGAAAAAAGCAACATTCGACATGTCCTGATCAATGCGCATGGGATGGGAGGAATCAATTCCTCCATCCTGTTAAAGGAGTTTCACTGATGAGTTATTCTGCTACTTTATTCATTCTCGTTTTTCTGAATCTGTTTGCTGCAGGTATTTTCATTTATTCACTGCTGAAAATTCCTGCGACGCGGGTCAGGCGGGCATTTTTCGGGTTTTTGATTTCAACAACGTTCTGGATTAATTTTGTTTTTCTGACGAAGATGACCGGGCTCTCGGAATCCGAGCTGATTGTTATTTCCCGGATCATATTCTCATTCATTGCCGTAGCGATTGGCAGTTTCGGTTATTTTATCATAATATTTACCGAACAGACCGGTGAGTTGCGAAAACCCAGGTTCTGGATTTTTGTTACCTTCGGTGTTTTCTTCATCATAGCCTCTTTCTCAGGATACGTTGAGAACGGTATCAAATTTAACGAATCCGGACCTTCACCGGTTTACGGAATATTGCATCCTTTTCTTGTTTCATTCTATTTCATATGCGGTATTTATATTTTCTTAATTGCTCATTCAGTCTATCGCAACACCCAGAGTGAATCTCTTAAATACCAGTTGCAGATTTTGTTCTGGTGCGGGCTCGCAACCTTTCTTGTTGCCGGCTTTTTCAATGGAATATTGCCCTATATTGCCGGAAATTCGAGGTATTCCTATTTCGGTCCAATAGGTTTTTTCGTTATTTATCTCGGGATATTTAATATTCTCCGGAATGAAAACACCCTGTTTCTAAAAAAGGAAATCTCACGTTTTCTACAGGAACCTCCTTTTCAAATCCAGGAGAATGTTTTTGCTTTCCGGGAACTTCTGGGACACCTGAATTATTTTTTCAAAAATAATCCGGACAGGATGAAAAAACGGTTGGGTTTTCTGGACGAAAATCTGCAGAACACCGGGGTTTACCTCGTTAGGGACGGAAAATCTGAGAATAATGCGTTAGGCGACAGCATAAATTCACAGTCTAAGGTTCCGATTGGCTGGATGCAGGGACTCTATGATAGTGTAGTTAATCTGAATAAAGATAACAGAAGGCTTGCCTTTGCACTGATCCGGGCCGAAAGCGATATGAATGAAACTTTGGTTCCAAAGCGGATGGAAATGCCGGAGAAATTCCTTCAACT
>JAIOQL010000011.1 GCA_021413405.1 Leptospira sp. | reverse complement strand
CCTTGGCGAAAATTAGTAAGTTTTGAAAACTGCTAACTGAAATTTGAAAAAAGAAAATGATTTCATCGCCATCCATAGCCGGTGTAACGCTTCGCTCACACCGGATGGAACGGCGAACTTCGGGTGGCAAAGGGACGTTAGCTGACATTCATGCGGGGTTGTAATTAAAGTTTGACGGACATCCCTGTCCGTCTGTTAATAAACTTCAAAATATAATATGCCAATACCAGATTTTCAAAGTGCTATGCTACCTGTCATTTCATTTCTTAAGGATGGGAAAGAAAGACATGTGAATGAAATTAAAGATTCTGTCGCAGAAATTTTTGGAGTAACAACAGAGGAACGCGAAATCCTGCTTCCATCAGGAGGATCCAAATTATTTTCAAATAGAGTCGCTTGGGCTATCGCGCATTTAAAAATGGCTGAAGTCATTGAATCACCAAAACGATCTTACTATCGCATCACAGATTCCGGTAAGAAACTTTTAAAAGACCCACCAGAAAGAATAACTTTAAAGTATCTTGATAACTTTCCAGTTTTTAAACAAAAACGAGAAGGCTGGAGAAAAGAAGAACAGGACACACCTGAAAACGATCAAGAAACATTTTCTTCAAAAACACCCGATGAATTAATTGAAAGCGGATATTATAAAATTCGCAACGAATTGGCAATTGAACTACTGACAAAAATCAAAACTCTTTCACCGGAATTCTTTGAGCGACTAGTCATTGATTTACTCCTGAAATTAGGCTATGGAGGATCCAAAATTGATCGGGCAGAGGTTACCGGAAGAAGCGGAGATGAGGGGATTGATGGAATCATAAAAGAGGATAAACTTGGTTTAGATGTTATTTACGTCCAAGCTAAAAGATGGGAAAACTCAGTAGGAAGCCAAGAAATTCAGAAATTTGCCGGAGCTTTACAGGGCCAAAGGGCAAAAAAAGGTATTTTTATAACTACCTCGACATTTACTCAACCAGCATTAGATTTTGTACAAAAAATTGATTCTAAAATCATACTCATAGACGGAAAAACTTTGTCCGAATTTATGATTGATAACAATGTAGGCGTTTCCTTAAAAAATACGTTTGAAATTAAGAAAATTGATACTGATTATTTCACAGAGGATTAATATATTCAACGCCATCCATGGCTCAATTTTTTTGCAGTCCCGCATGAACGTCAGCTAACACCGGCGTATGCGCTACGCCGCCAAGGGCGGCTCGGGCTACGCCACATTGACCTCTGGCACTACGATTGCTTTCGCAATCTCGTGCCAGTCCCAGGCCTTCGCTTCGCTCAGGTGGGCCGGTCAACGTCGCATCGCCGGGGTACGTTAGCCGAAAGGCGGCTGAAAATTACAGTTTGCAAGAAAATGAAAGATTTTCTTTGTAACTGAATAGAAGCAGAATGATCAAAGTAAATAAGATTTAATATTAGATTTTGAAAGCTCTTTATGAAAAGAAGTGTCAAAAGTCGCTACTTCTAGATCCAATTCATAAGCGACAGCTGCAATCACAGCATCA
>JAIOQL010000050.1 GCA_021413405.1 Leptospira sp. | reverse complement strand
TGCATTTTTGAATATATCTATTTTTCAAGACCTGATTCGTATATTTTCGGAGAGTCAGTATATAAAGTCCGAAAATCATTGGGTGCATTTTTGGCTCGGGAGCTTCCTGTCGAGGCTGACGTCGTTATTCCGGTTCCGGATTCGGCTAATATAGCAGCACAGGGGTATTCAGAAGAATCGGGAATCCCGTTTAGAACCGGCCTTATTCGATCTCATTATGTCGGAAGAACGTTTATCGAGCCAGATCAAAAAATCCGGGACTTTGGCGCTAAGATAAAATATAATGTGGTTCGGGAAGTTATCGAAGGTAAAAAAGTAATTGTAGTTGATGATTCCATTATGCGCGGAACAACCAGCAGGAAAATTATAAAAATGATCAGAGCTGCGGGGGCTAAAGAAATACATATGAGAGTATCCGCTCCTCCGACAATATCACCTTGCTATTACGGCATTGATATACCTACTCATGCAGAGCTGATTGCATCTTCGCATACGATCGAAGAAATTCGTAAATATTTGAGGGTCGATTCCCTAGCCTATTTAAAACTCGATTCAATGCACCAGGCCGTGGAGGGTCATAAGGGAGGAGGATTTTGTGATGCATGTTTCACTGAAAAGTATCCCATTGAATTTCATTCCCGGCATGAGGGAAACCAGAAAAGCCTTTTTCAGGAATATGCTGTAGAAGAATCTTGAATAAGGGTCTTTTGTAAAATCTGAAAAATACTTTGATCGGGAAATGCTGATCGAGGAGTTTCCGGGTTAAATGAATACATTTTTTGACCGAACTTTGTGATTTTTGTTAGGCGATAATTTTTGAGGTCAAGGATTTGCAGGTGTTTTATAGGGCGGGTGGCGAGATCTGTCGGAACTACGCCTTCCATTGCCGCTGTCACCGCCTCTCCGAATTCTTCGAGATCAAGAATAAACAAATAGACAAAGATATAAGTCGCCGATGAATTGTGGGCTTTTGCAATTAACATCAACTCAGCCCAATCAGGGCAAAACGGACGAAAATCATATTTAACAGGTTCTTGTCCACTATTCTGGTATTTGCGTTTCACTCCAGAAAATGAAGGAATTGAATTCGAGTAGGCCAAGAACCTGTATTTATTCAATAAGTAATG
>JAIOQL010000010.1 GCA_021413405.1 Leptospira sp. | reverse complement strand
GATCACCGGGAATGCCATGAGCATTTTCACTACATCCGGTCAATTCCTGGATATCACAACCCCGAACATTATTGAAACAAAAGATACTACGATTAAATTCGGAAAAAAAACTGCCCTTTCGATAAACCTATATTCAAAATTTGGAATTGTCGAAGTTAATATCGCAATCTCATAAAGAAATTTCCGCCAGCCTTTCCATCACATCAGCCTTATAAAGGCTTTTCTGAAAATTTTCCTGGTTTATGTTTTTTAAAAATATCCCGTATATTTTTTTTGCCCTTTCTTTATCACGAATATCGCCCGGTTCTTCATAAATTCTTCCCGCCAGATAAAGCGCGTCATCATACAAATCAGAATTTTTAAAATTCACTAATATTTCCGACAAATGAGAGAGTGCCGGGCGAAATTCTTTCATTTTGAAATGTTGAAGTGAAATTCCCCACAATGAACGGACAAATACCTGACTTTCTTTTGGAGCTTCGGTAATGATTGTGAGATATATTGAAATAATTTCATCATTTAATTTTCCATCTTTGTTCTGATTTACCAAAATGGATCTCGCCAGTTCGTAAAGACTCTGATACTTTACCTCTTCGTCCTCGATTCCGAGAGCGATTTGCTTTGCCTCTTCCACTTTTCCTTCCACAGCGAAAAGCCGAACCTGCTCCAACTTGGATTTGAGCGATGATTCTCCTTCAGATCCACTTGAGTCTGAATATTCTATTTGTGCTTTGGTTTTATTGTCTCGCCTAAGCTGATGCGATCCTCTTTGATAAGAAGGGCTTTGTGAATCCGATATATTTTTTCCGCTTTTTTTGTTTCTATCCGATTTTTTTTTGGGATTCATTCCGGCACTTTCGTTCGGAAGCCTGGTGTCCTCTTTTTTTAGATCGATGCTTTCTGTTTTGCTTATCCCGGTGATTTGTTTTTGATTTTCTGACTGGGGCGCGGGCATTGCTAATGGTGCAGATTTCTTTTTTGCTATATTCAAAATTTTATCATCTGCAGGCTTTCCTGATTCTTTTTCCGCTGAAATATTTTCCGGATTTTCAATTACAGGAAAATCTTCACCTCTTGGATCAGATACTTCTACTTTCAACGTATCAGGAAATGGCAGGTTCAGTTCTCTGGCATTCCCTGATAGAAGCGGGAACAATAACATGTAAATCGCATAACGCATAATTTTCATTTCAATTCATAGGGAGAAGTTTTCTTTTCTCTTTTTTTTCTGAAGGGCGGAGATCATCATTGTTTTTTTGCCGAAGGATACCCTTTTCCTCTACCAGCTCAGTTTTGGAACCCGGAACCGCTTCCCTTCTCGATGGCATTGAAAAATTTTTATCTTTTTGTAACAGTCTGCTTCTCCGTTCCTGCTTCCGGGTATCATGAATTATATCTTCATTTCCACGCTCAAGCCCCCCCTTAATTTCACTATTATCGGGTATACGCACCCCAGGAAGGTCGGAACCTGGTTGCATATTTGAGTAGCCCTCCTCTCCTTCTCTTGGAGAGAGCATTGGTGGCCCGTTTCCTTTTCTCTTCATAGAACGAAAGCCCCTCTCATTCTCAAGCATTGCCTTGTCTTCTTCTGTTAATTTTGGCTGTCCATCCCGGTTTTCCCTTCCTGAAAATTCATATTTCATCCGGGTTCCATAGTCATTCTGGTTTAAAACTTCTGATGTTTCTGGCATCCTTATATCACGTCTTTTCCGGTTGTATTCCCTTTCGATATCTTCGAGGAAAAGTGATCTTGTCGTTTCCGCAAGAGATTGCCCTTCCTGGTTTGCATTATCCTTACCAAGCATCCAGCCATAATAAGCCATTGCGATGGCGAAAATGCCAAGGATAGCCATCAAAACCTTTTTAATGATCGAAGCTATGCCTGGTGGCACTTTATTGGCGAGCACATCAAGGAATGGTAGAATTCCGCTTGGATTAAATCCTTTTAAGTTCATTTTCTATTAAATTCGGCAAATTTCCCATTCTTGAATATAGACTTATTTTATAACTATTCGCAGGTAAAACTAAATCCGGAATTTTTGCGATTATTGATTCATTGCAGCACAAAATAGCACTTTGTAGTACGACTTACCCAAAAATCCGGGGACCTTTGATTTTCAGGCCTTTTTGACGCTTATCTTTTTCATCCTGAAATACAAAATCAAAAGACCGATTCCGACAAGAATTCCAAATATTATCCGATTGTATATTGACATTACCTCCAGAATCATTTCCCAGTTTTTGCCGAGGTAAAATCCTCCGCCGATCAATAGTCCACACCAGAGAATAACGGCAATTGTAAAATAGCTGATAAACTGCCAAAGTGGGATTCCGGTCATACCGGCTACAATGGAAACGAAGAATCTGATCCCGGCCGAAAAACGGGAGAAAATTATTACGAGAATCTTTCTTTTGGAAAACCAATTCAGGGTGCTCTGAAGATCATCTTCAGGGAAAAGCTGTTTTTTGAAAGGGAACTCATGAGTTTCAACCCACTTCAGAAGAAATCCTCCAAACTGGAACATTAT
>JAIOQL010000044.1:5000-10996 GCA_021413405.1 Leptospira sp. | reverse complement strand
TATCTGTTTCATTGATAGCTGCCCTGGAGAAAATGTAGCCGGTAGAGAAAAGTTTTCTGATCCTCGGAATGTTACTGTTTTCAATGGAAGCGATTTCAAAACCGGAAATTTTCCGTTCCATGATTTGATCCGGGTAACATGCTCCGGCAATGACCGCAAGACGTTCCTTTTCTATTCCGAAGATATCGACAAGATCATCCAGTATCAAACCTTTCGAAGAACCGGTGAATCCTTTTATCACATTGATCATGAGTGATTTATTGCTTCTCAATTTATCTGCAATTTTCGGATAAACATTATCTATTTCCCATGGATTTGTTCCCTGGATAAACAGAGTTGCGGAATCAATAATGTTCGGGTCAGCTGAGAATGTAACATTGGGCGGAAGTTTGTAAAGAGGATAATGTTCGATATCGCGTTTTTCAAGATTGCTCTGATTTGTGAGTTCTTCATTCGGTTGATAGATCTGAACTGTTACATTCTTGTTGCTGAGTAGGGTTCCGATTGCTACCGACATATTGCTGGAGCCGATGACGACAATTCTTTCCTCTGGAGATTTCGGTATCTGAATCAATACATTGTGTTCCGGTTCGAATGCGTCTCCGTTGTAGAGATTCCGGTAGCTTCCATGCTTATGTTTATGAAGATTCGATCCAACAAGAAGAGCCAGGTTATCAATGAGGAATTGTTTTTTATCGCCAATTTCAGGAAATTTAATTTGTTCTATTTCTGCCGGAAATCCTTCCATTTGTTTTTTGGAAAGCTCCCCGACAAGAACTGGTTTTCCTACCACAAGTCGTCCCTGGGCCGGATTAAACAGGAATCCTGATGTGGGGAGAATTTTTTCGGTTCCTTCCAGTGAAATTGGCAGAACTACTTTGTTTGCAACGTAGTGATATACCGTATCCACAAATGGCATCAGTCTTCCGTCCCGTGATCTTGTTCCTTCCGGGAAGATTGAAATTACTTTCCCTTCCTGCTGCAATTTTTGGGATTGGCGGAAAGATCTCATATTGATTTTTGTCATCAGGTCAGACAGACTTGGATTATCGGACATATCTTTTTTTGAACACACCAGTAGAGTTCCAAACATGTAAAGTCCGAGTCTTGTGAAATCAGGTTCAAATGCAAGGCGGCCGGCGATGAAAATCATATTCTCCGCAAGCTTTTTCCCTTCTTCACCGGAAGTATACAGAAGTTGAAAAATGGCAGGAGCATCGAGATGACTTAGATGGTTCGAAATTAGAGTGATGGGGTATTTCCCCATGATTCTGTTCATTAGCTTCAGATTCTCAATTCCCTCTACCCGAAAATTTTTCATGATCGGTGTGAGGAATTGCATCATGAAATCTTTGGCTATTTCGGTTCCTTCCGTATAAACGCCAACTGTTTCCAGGCTTTCCGGTTCTTTGAATGTATTCATCACTGGGGGCATAGGAGTGGTTGAAGAAAGGTACAGAAATTTTTCGAGAATTGCCCTTGCATCCTGTTCGGACATTCCCGATTTTACGAAACTATGAATATTTTCAAAAAATTCCTTCTGCCATCTTCCAAGACTGGTGTCTTTTTCTGCCATATCAGTTTTCCTTATCAAAAAATAATATTTTCAATTGTAGTATAAAAGTCGTTTTTCGGATAGTTTTGTCCAATCTATTTTTAAAGGTCCGTTAAACTTTGTAAACAAATTCTATTGTTATTGTATTTTAGAGGTTATCTGGAAATCCTTACTGAATATCAGTTCTGAATGGAGAATTCGTTGAACAGGGTAATCAAAAAAGCGGACGAACTGAAATGGATTCCGGATGGTTTCCATTTTATGGGACCAAAGGAAAGTCAGGAAAGAAGAATCCTTTTGAACGGGATATCGGAGCTATTAAACAACCGTGGGTTTTCAGAAGTAATACCATCTTCCTTTGATTTTACATCTTCCTTCAATAATCATCTTTCACCTTCTGATCAGGCAAGAATTCTTAAAACAAAAGATCTTTCAGGAAATGAGATTTCACCCAGTATCGATCTGACTGTACAGGTTGTAAAAGGGATGGCCGGATTTTCTCACCAGGAAGAGAATCAGAATGTATTTTATGTCGGAAAAATAATTCATGATTCCATAAACCGGAATGGTTCGAGACGGGAATTTTTACAATTAGGAGTGGAAATCCTTGGATCTTCCGGTCAGGAAACATTTGGTGAAATCTTTTCAATCATCTCTGAAATATTAATCAAATGCAAATTTAATAAAAAGCTCACCATAGTCATTGGAAATCATTCAGTGTTCAACGAAATTCTCGAATTTCTGAAATTATCCGGGCAGGAAAAAACGGAATTGTCTGCAATTTTGTATTCAAAGGATTCTGCGAGACTTTCCGGTTTTTGCAAAACCCGGAAAATTCCGGATGATTTTTTCCGGTTTCTCGAAGCATTAATGTTGCTCTTTAAAACGACCGAGATCAGGAATCTTGGTGCGGTGTTGTCACAAAAATATAAAGTGAATCTGGGAAAAACAATTTCAATGACGGAAGAGTTATTACAATTGAATGTTTTTTCGAAGAACTCCCAAATGGATCCCTATATTGATTTTTCTATAATTCGTGATTTGAATTATTATACGGGCTTTGTGTTTCACGCATATTGCGGCAACATTTCCGAACCGATATTTATGGGAGGAGCCTATGATCATTTATATGCAAAATTTTCCGGAATTGAAAAACCGGCATGCGGGTTTGCGGTTACCGTTGATCTTTTGGAAGAAATTTTAAGAAGTTAAGAACAGTAAGGAGAGAAATTATGCCTGCAAATTTAGTCGTTGGTGCGCAATGGGGTGATGAGGGAAAAGCGAAAGTCATCGATTTTCTGAGTAAGGATATTGATATTATCGTCAGATACCAGGGAGGGGCCAACGCGGGCCATACAGTTGTTGTAAAAGGCAAGAAATATGTTTTTCATCTGGTTCCATCTGGTGTAATCTATGATAATACAATCTGCGTCGTTGGAAATGGTGTCGTACTCGATCCTGAATTCTTTCTGGCTGAGTGCGATGAATTGAATAAAGAAGGATTCAAGGTTTATGAAAAAACATTCATAAGTGATTCATGTCATGTAATTTTGCCGTTTCATCAGTCAATTGATGCCCATAAAGAGTCATCCGCGGAGCATCAAACGATCGGAACAACGAAACGTGGTATCGGGATATGCTATGCAGATAAAATGATGCGTAGCGGATTACGGATGGGTGATATCCTGGATAAAGAATCTTTGAAATCAAAACTTAAAATAATCGTAGAACATAAAAACCACGAATTGACCAAATATTACAATCTGCCTGAAGTTTCATACAATGATATCCTTGACAAACTTCTGCATTTCGCTGATCGTGCCGGGAAACAACCGGGGGTGCGTTATGCGGAACTGGAATTGGATTTCAATATTTAAAAACGGTTTATGGAATCAGTAAGGCATATGCAACACGGGTTGGGGAAGGGCCGTTTCCCACAGAACTACCGGAAGCGGAAGCGGAAAAACTTCGTCAGATTGGTGGAGAATATGGAGCGACAACAGGAAGACCGAGAAGGTGCGGGTGGTTCGATGTAGAAATGATTAAACATTCAGTAAGGGTCAACGGGCTCTCAGCATTAGTCCTCACAAAAATAGATGTACTATCCAATTATGATTCTATTCCGGTTGGAGTCGGATATGAACTCGATGGAAAACGGCTTCAGTATTTTCCGTCACAAGGTCTTGAACGCGTGAAAGTAATTTATGAAAACTTTCCCGGTTGGAAATCGGATATTAAGGGAATCAATAAATTTGAAAACCTTCCTGAAAAATGTAAAAGTTATATCACCGCTCTAAGGAAGATGATTGAAATTCCAATTCAGATAATTTCAACGGGACCGGATCGCGAAGACACAATCATAATGAATTGAAAGCCCTTTGATCAATATTCTCTTGACCTGCGAACCTGTTTTCATATTGTGGGAAAATGCTAAAATGAGAGTCGTTAGCTCAGTCGGTAGAGCATCTCCCTTTTAAGGAGAGGGTCTCGGGTTCGAATCCCGAACGACTCAGATTGCAAGTCCAATCGGTGCCATCGTCTAATGGTCAGGACACCAGGTTTTCATCCTGGTAATCGGGGTTCAATTCCCCGTGGCACTAAACAGATTGCTGTTGTTTAAGCGATCAGTGCACCAGGTTTTTTGTTCATGGAAATTAAACGGGAAATTTCCATAGTCATAGCTATTATCAAGAGATCCGATTCTGAATCCGCAATTAATTACAATCCGAAATAACAAAGTATCATATTTTCTAATCCTTGGATTTTTTATTTCTACATTTTTCTCCCCTCTTTCAGTGAACGGGGCGGCAGAAGAAAAAGACGAGCTCAAAGAAAAACTTTTCAAGGGAGGAAAAAACCAGAGAGAAGCGATTGCTTCGATCAAGATTCTCGGTAGGGAGGATCTTATAAAGAATGTTCAATCCATACTGAGGGGCCGGGAAGAACCTGAGGAAGAAACGGTAAATTCAGTTGTATCCCTCTACCGATCCTATGATGATGATATCGAAAAAATGGTTCCAGGCTGGACAGAAGATCTGGAGTGGATACTCCAGAACTCCAGAAGAGAAACAGATTATTTTTCTATATTCTCGTTCATGGAAACAAGGAAAGAAAAAAGACTGTTCTATCCGGTTGCAGCATTCATAAAATATCCATTTTATCCTGTCAGGGCTGCAGCGTTCAAAGCACTTGCTTCGCTAAATGATGACAGATTTATCCCTTATATCCTGGAACTCGGCAATTCCGATGAGTCAATCTTCCGATTCTATTATCTCGAATCGCTTTCTTATTTCCGGGATGAGAGGGTTATATCACTGCTATCCAAAACAATTGCCGATCCAAGGCCAGCGCTTCGTAGCGAAAGTATTTCGCTAGTTGAGAGGTTGAATCTTAAGAATAAATTTTTCCAGGTTGTCAATATGGCAACTGGCGATCCGAATTATGAAGTTCGTAAGCAGGCGGTTATATCCTCAAAGGATTTTTATTCAAGAAATAGAACTTCAGTGTTTCAAAGAACTCTATTCGACGAAAATCAGGAAGTCAGAAGAGCTACTGTTGAGGCAATTAATGTCATAAAAGATCAATATTATTCAAGATTCGTCTCACAGCAACTGGAAAGGGAAAAAGTTTCAGATCTCAGACTTTCTATGATCGATACACTTCTTGCGATTGGAAATCATGGAGGAGGCACAGGACTTGCGATGACGCTAAAAGATGAACCGAACTCTGAAGTTCGGGTTCGGTCAGCGTTCGCAATTGGTAAATTGGGTGCGTCATCCGCCATTCCTGCTTTACTTTCGTCTCTGAAAAACGATTCTGCAATTTCTGTCCGGATTGAGTCGGCTCATTCAACTGGATTGCTGAAAGAGAAATCGGCTGTTCCAATCCTACTTTCTATTATGAAACAGGATTCTGAGCCAGCCGAACTCCGTAAGGAAGCCATTCGTGCAGTCGATCTGATCAACGATACAATGGCTATGCCTGCAATTTTTGATCAATTGGATGTGGAACAAAAACCGGAAGTGAAGGCACTGTTAAAGGAAACTTTGAGGGATATGCTTTATAGGCATCACGGTCCGAAGCAAAGAAAGTAGTTTTTAATTTCTACGCCTACTCGATCGATTTTCCCTCCGACGATGCCTGCGGCCCGGCCGTCTAAGACGCGCAGGGGGCTCCTTCGAAGGAGTCTGTTCGCTTTTAATTTCAATAAATTGTTTTCTTATGGAAAAGAATTTATTGAAAATACTCTATCTATCGCAGAACTAGGTTCGGTGAAATTTGTCGGAACATTGACATTTTTTTGAATTAATCCTGGTGGAGTTCCCCCAAAAGTGCGCAAATTGGATTTTTTTCTAGTACAAATTACTTTGTCGGAACATTGGCGGGGTCAATTATCCCAATTTGGTATATTCTGACTTAGGATATATACTTGGTATCGTTG
>JAIOQL010000043.1 GCA_021413405.1 Leptospira sp. | reverse complement strand
AATAAGAAATACGACATTCTTGTGACGACGACAATCATAGAATCAGGGATTGATATGCCAAACGTGAATACAATGATTGTAAAAAGGGCGGACACCTTTGGTCTTTCACAGCTATACCAGATTCGCGGAAGAGTAGGAAGAAGCGGAAGAAAAGCGTATGCATATCTTTTTTATTCCCCGGACAGGTCACTCACAGAACAGGCGGAGAAAAGGCTGAATACTATTCACGAATATCAGGAACTCGGATCAGGATTCAAAGTAGCAATGCGGGATCTCGAAATCAGGGGAGCCGGAAATCTTCTTGGTAAGGAACAGAGTGGCGATATTATGGAGGTTGGATTTGATCTCTATGTTCATATGCTTGAAGAGGCTGTTTCAAAACTGAAAGGGGATGAAGTGAAAGTAGAAATCAGGACTGCAATCAACCTGAGTTCAGATTTTTATATCCCTGAAGATTATATAAAGGATACGAAACAAAAAATCGAATTCTACAAGAGATTTGAAGGCGCAACAGAGCTTGATGAGATAGATGAAATTTTTATGGAAATGGAGGACCGGTTCGGCGAGGCTCCTGACAAGGCTAAAACATTTGTTATCCTGGAAAAAATCCGGACTCTTGGTTCAGGGCTGGGATTTGAAACTGTTTCAGAGGACAACGGGGAAATCAAATTTAAATCCGGAAATTATTTCCGTGGAGACGCTAATAAAATAATTAAACTGATCGGTTCCGCATCCGGACTCTATATAAATCCGGCGGAACCGAATGTACTAAGATTTGTAATCAAGAGCAACAAAGAGCGGGAACGATTGAACGAAATCATGTCGCTACTATTCAGGATACAGCCTGATTCTCAAAAAAAGAATGGACTTTGACACCTTTTTTTTTAGTTTGTCAATGGGTAAAAAAATCATGAAAAAACTTTCCTTTCTCTTATTGAGCATTTCAATTATAATTATTATTGGTTGCGGTGACGGTTCCCCGGTCATTGAATCCCTCGATGGAACTAAAATCAGTGTGAAAGGCTTTGAAAATTCCTATGACACTGCCATTGAAGCAATGAGCAGAATGCAAAATGTTGAAAAGAAAAACCTGG
>JAIOQL010000042.1 GCA_021413405.1 Leptospira sp. | reverse complement strand
GTCAAACGAAAGCAGACTACCTGATTTTTCTGCCTCTTCCGGGTCGAACACATTGATTCCCAAACGGTTCAGGATTTCTCTCGGATTTTGTGATTTCTGTAAGGATCCTGAATTCAAAAACTTGAAAAGTGAAATAATTGTATAGATTTCGTCGCGTTTCAAATCACCTTTCTTTGAAATTTCAATGCGGTACTGGCTTTTTAACGCAATGAACCTGAATTTAATGTTATCGATAATGGATTTATTTTCAAAGAGATTGTCATTCAGGGCCTGGAAGCAGTAATATCCCTGTTCAAAAGTATGAACACGGACATTTTCGATATAATTTTTAATTACCTGAAGGCAGTCGAAAATTATCTCTTTTGTAAGAGCATCTACTGCAAAACTTACCTTAATTTCATTTTTCTCCGGGTATATTTCCGGTAATTGGAGTTCGAGGCTCTTTATTTCCGGGAGCACGGAGATTTCTTTGATAATTATTTCTTTTGCGGAAAGAAAGTCGATCTCCCCATTTTTTTTTTCATTTTCTGTTTGCATTATTTAAAGATCAGGCTGATTATTATGTCGTCCGTTGCGATTAGTTTGTCGAATAAAAAAATATAACGGAATTCATTTATCCTGGAGCATAAACATGGCAGACGGTTCACTATCAGCTGAAGACATAGACGCATTATTATCTGGCGGCCCTTCTCCCGGAGCGGGAACAGAATCAGGTGGAGGTGGGGGAGATACAAGCATTTCGAGTACAGAAATGAGTGATCTGGACTCACTGCTTGGTGGAGGTTCCTCTTCTTCATCAGCTCCTTCTTTTGATGCTGTGGCCGCAGCCCTGGGGCCGTCGACTGCTTCGTCTCCGGCACCGCGATCCTCATCATCATCAAAGCCTTCCGGTGGAGGAGGTGGAGCATCCAATACCGCAAATTTGAGTTTACTGATGGACGTAACAATGTCTCTCACAGTGGAACTCGGAAGGACGAATATGGCAATAAAGGATGTTCTCCAACTTTCAGAAGGTGCGGTTGTTGAACTGGACAAAACGGTTGGAGAAGAACTTGATCTGCTGGTCAATGGAAAAGCGATCGGAAAAGGAAAAATCATTATCATAGATGATTTCTACGGCGTTCAGATAACCCAGATCATAGATCCGATGCAAAGATTAAAAGATATGAGTTTCTAACCGGGAATAGTAGAGTTCAAATACAAAGAATTCAGATAATTAGTTCTTTTCAAAAAACAAGGCATAAAATTAAGATTTGTAGGGATTTTTCTTGAGTCCCAATATTTAAAGAGTGAGAAAAAATGAAAATTGTTCCAATACTAATGATCGCAATCGTTTTAGCATTTTGTAACTGTAATAAAAGTAATCAGAAAGGTCTGAAATTTGGAGCCCCGGTAAAAATGTGGCATGTTGATACAACCGGAGACGGTGTTGCGGACACATGGGGATATTTTATTAATGAACCCGGAAATTTCCGGCCCATCTATGAAGAAATAGATAAAAATCTGGATGGTCATTCTGACGAATTTATTTGGGCAGGATCTGCTGTTTATAGTCCCAAAAACCGTCCGGAGAGAGAAGTAGTAAAGGTCCATGAAGAATCTGACCAGAATAATGATGGAAAAATTGATACAATCAAATGGCTATTGCCAAATGAATTTTTTGCAATGGGGCAACTTGATGAAGACAATGATGGTTTTTTTGAAACAACAACATATTATAACATTAAAAAACAGATTGTCCGGAAAGAAAAAGACACAGATCATAACGGGAAACCCGATGTAATTCTCTGGACTATGATTCCACGCGTTGAAGTCGATTCCAATTCAGATGGAATACCTGACAAATTCAAGACGGCAAAATCGAATCTCGAACTGGAATCAGTGAAAAAAGATTCAGTCGGACTGCTTCCTCTTGCTAAATCTGATTCATGGTATCTGAATCAGAATAAAGTGCCCCAGGAAAACAGGGCACTCATTGGCAGTGGGATGTTTGACACCAAATAAAAATTTACTTTTTATTTGAATCCACAACTTTAGCAACTGATTCAAAGACTGTTTGAACATTTGCCAGGTCCATAGGCAGAACAACTTCTGTGTCTGCCTTGGCAAGATGCATAAATTGTTTTATAAATTCTTTTGAAAGCTGAAGTTTCATCGCATCTTTCCCGCCGGCAGAATTTATAGACGAAGCTACCATTTCAATCCCCTTTGCTGTTGCGAGTGCGATTGACTCAATCTCTTTCGCTTTTCCTTCCGCCTCGTTGATGCTTTTTTGTTTTTCACCTTCAGATATATTAATCGCTTCTTCCTTTAGGCCCTGCGATCTGTTGATCCTCGAATCTCTATCACCTTCTGAGAGAGAAATTTCGGCTTTCTTGTTTAGTTCCGCTGTTTTTTGTTTCTCCATTGCTTCAGTAACTGATTTCGGAGGAGTCAGGTTACGGATCTCATACCTGTTCACTTTGATTCCCCAGGGTTCAGATGCCTGGTCAATTACCTGGACTATTCTGTGGTTTATAGAATCCCGGGCCTCGAATGTTTTATCGAGTTCGAGAGTTCCAAACACTGCTCTCATCGTTGTTTGAGCCAGTTGAATTGTAGCAAACCGGTAGTCTTCGATTCCATAGGAAGCTTTTTCCTGATCAATCACCCGCAGATATAGGATCCCGTCCACTTTGACCTGTACGTTATCTTTCGTTATGCAGATTTGCGGTTGAACCTCAATTGCCTGTTCTTTGAGTGTTTGGGTATATCGAACCTTATCAAAGAACGGGATGAGCAGATGAAGACCGGCATGAAGAGTTCCGTGATATTTTCCGAGTCTTTCTACAATCAGCACTTCCTGTGCAGGAACAACTCTTACCGATCTTACAAATTTGAATGCCAGATAGACAAAAAATAAAACCCAAAAACCGATCGAAATATTATTCAGAAATTCCATTATTTTTTTTCTCCTTTCAGATCAGGAAGACTTCCGGTTACTTTTGAGAATCCTTCAAATACTCCCAAAATATTTGCAACGTTAACCGGAAGAACTGTGTTTTTTGAAGTAGAGATGATTTTCCCCATACCCTCCAGATAACTTTGTGCTATCTGTAAATCTACTGCCTCGCTACCTCCCTGCCTCGAAATGGAAGATGCTATCGCTGTGAGACCCGTTGCAGTTGCAATTGCGACAAATTCGATTTCTTTTGCTTTTCCTTCTGATTCATTGATTCTTTTTTGTTTTTCTCCTTCAGACATATTTATTGCTTCCTGGCGTTCGCCCATAGACCTGTTGATCCTGGCAGCGCGTTCACCTTCAGAGATTGTGATTTCCGCTCTTTTTTCCCGTTCTGCTCTCATCTGCTGTTCCATTGAAAGAAGAACCTGTTTTGGTGGAGTGATATTCCGGATTTCATACCGGGTTACTTTTATCCCCCAGGGCTCCGCAGCATGATCTATCTGTTTCACAACATTCGAATTTATTTCGTCTCTTTCTGAAAAAGTGTCGTCCAACTGCAATTTCCCAATTTCAGAACGAAGAGTCGTTTGCGCAAGCTGGACTGTTGCATTGATATAATTATCGATTCCATAAGACGCGAGCTGTGCATCTATCACTCGGAGATAAAGCACACCATC
>JAIOQL010000041.1 GCA_021413405.1 Leptospira sp. | reverse complement strand
GTGAAACTGCCCGCAATCCTCCCAGATTTTTAATAAAACCAAGCTCAGTCTTAAAATTTTCCCTGACAGGTTTCTGATTCACAAGTTTGTCAGCTATCCCATCATTTATAAGGCGCTTGCGAAGGTAGGATTCCAGAATTGAATTCTCTTTCTGTATCTTTGATTTTAATAACTCCCGGATATTTGCCTTTTCAAGGAAAATCGGCTCATTAGTAGTTTCGAGAAGGAACTCTTTTAACCGGTTTTGCGAGGATTCAATAAATCCGGGATTTTCTCCTTTTTTGTCCGAAAAGAGGTAACAATCAGTTAATAATAAAATGATTGTCAGAAAGGCAGGTTTTACCAGTATGGTCATTTGTATTATCTTTCGGCATAAAACGCAAAATCCGTTTTCAATTAATTGCTTTTTTTAGCTCGATATCCACAATTAACTAAATGAATCTTAATGATTTAAATACGATCAAGACTACAGAAGACTCCTGGAGGGACTTCGTTCTCTATAGCATTTCTTCTGATTTTTTCAAGGAAGTGCGTGGAAGGACATCTACGATTGAAGAAGCCATTTCACTGACTCTTTTTAATAATTATCTGAATACCTTTCCAAAGGAAGAGCAGGAACGCCTTTTAAATGACAAAGCGGCCTTCATGGTTTATGCGAAAGGATTTGTTGAAATTCTTTCTGAATACCGCTTCAGTAAAAAAAGTTATGATAAATCTACCAGGGCAGGCTTTCTCGGAATGATCAAAAATCTTCTACGTGAACAAAAAGATTCCTCGGGAAAAATGAAGGATGAAGTTAAATATACATTTTATCATTCCATTGTTCAATTTTGTTCTTCCCTTGAATTCATAGAGCTGGTCTATGAGAGATACAGAGCCTACATTTTTCAGGCTCAGAGCATTTAGTTTTTTCTGATCGAATTTGAATTTCCGTTTCAATGATAAACGATTGTAAAATTTGCGAAATTCATAAATCGGCAATTCCATTTTTAGTTTACGAGGATCATGATTGGATTGTGCGTCACTCTGAAAGGGCAAAAAACTGCCCCGGATACCTTTACCTTGAACCGAAGTTGCACGTCACAATGTATCCTGATTTTCCGGGAACAGTAATGTCCGGAATCGGAAATGCTTTAAAAGCAGGAACCGATTGGATATACGGAAGATTGAAGCCGGAGAAAATTTATACACTTACAATTTCGGAAGTTGTGCCTCATATCCATTTCCACATAGTTCCGAGATATTCTTCCGAAGTAAAGGGACTTGAATACCTGGCCCTTGCTCTCAATTCAAAACTCGCGGAAACAGAACTGACGAAGAATTTTTTTCAAAAAGTATCTGGTGAATTTATTTCCTGATATTTCCGTTTGTTTCACTGACGCACAACATTGCTATTCAGTCAAATAGTCTCTCAAAAAATAAATCCATTTATAAGAGTGACAATTGTGCTGAAAAAGTTTTGTGCCTGGGTTGTATTCGAGGGGATACGGAATGAAAGTGCCTGATGATCGAAGCCGGCCATTGTAGTTACGTTGGCCGAATTTGTAATTTTGTCCGACATTCTCGCACTGTTGAGTGGAACAATCCCATC
>JAIOQL010000040.1 GCA_021413405.1 Leptospira sp. | reverse complement strand
CTTATTTATTTTTTCTCATATAGATGAGAATAAAAATCATACTGGTGAGATATCCACCGTAGAAAACAAGACCGCCCCCGGAAAATAGGGAATTCCAAAGTCCGGGTTGACCGGGAAATCCGTTCCAATGAGTTATCGGATAAATGTATTTTCCTTCAAATCCCGGAACTTCTACAAAGATCTGATCCCAAATTTCGAAAATAAAAAATATTTTTGAGCCTACAAGGGTCCCCATTACTCCGAGAAAAACAACCCAGTCTGCGGCTTCCGGAACAAGACCGCGTCTTTTGAATTCTCTCGGTAACAGATACGTTCCTACAAGAAAAGCAATCATCATTAAAATACTGAAAGTGGACGGGCCACCCCATCCGAATGGATTCGGGATATAGATTCTATCTAACATATTTACAATTGGTTTGTGTTTATCTCATTGGGCAAGATATAATTTTTGACGAACTCTAATCTATAACAGGTTCGATAATTTTAGTTGTAGAACCGGCTTTTCGTCTGGCATTCCAGATTTCTTCAATCTGGATATTCCCTTTTTTTATTATGACTTTCCCTTTAATTGTATCTTCTGAAAGTATTCCGGAATACCGGAAATTAAATTTATCATTCCCGATAGTTTCATCATAATTAATCTGAATTTCATTTCCTGAAATGGAAATGTCCGGTATTGTTGCCTGAAGACTGTAGAAATTCAGAAAACCTTTTCCTTTCTGGTAGGTCTGTTCAATTGTCATTTCATAATTCCGGAGTGTTTTATCTCCCGGTAAAGTCCAGGCCCAGTGCCCTGATGCATTTGCGGGAAGTAGCCAGTAAAATACCGTTCTGTTTTCGATATGGGTTATTCCATCCGGTTTCCAGTTGCCCATGTCCCAATTGTGGGAGACTATTCTGGTTCCTGGTTTCATTTCACGGAATATTTTTTCACGAAGTTTACGGTTTACTTTCTTATTCAGATAAATGGCAAGTACTGTTGCTTCACTCAAATCCACTTCAAAAAGATTCTGACACAGAAATTTTACCTGAGATTCCGGGATTCCGCTTTTCTGAAGATTTTGCATGCTCTCCTGGATACGGATAGGATCGAGATCTATTCCTACCCCCTTTATTCCATATTTTTGAGCAGCAGTTATCACGATTCTTCCGTCGCCACATCCAAGATCATATATCACATCTGATTTTTCGATTTTTGCAAACCGGAACATTTCTTCCATGAGCCGGGAAGGAGTTCCGCCCCACCGTACATCCAATTTCGGTTTTTCAATAGTATCGTTAATCACTGGTCCTGGAGATGAGCACCCTGTTGCCAGATGTAAAACTGTTCCTAAGATGATGCCTGATGCGGTAAGTTTTGAGTTCATTTGTGTTCAGTCTATATTTATGAATTCTTTCGGATCAACGGGGGGATCCATTCCGATATGAACTTCATAGTGAAGATGAGGTCCGGTTGCTTTTCCCGTTGCTCCAACCAGGGCGATTTTGTCTCCGCGTTTTACTTTCATTCCTTTCGTAACTAGGATCAGAGAGCAGTGACCGTACAAAGTATAAAAACCATTTTCATGGTCGATCCGAACGCTTTTCCCATCGGTGTCCGTTCTCCTGCCGCAAAATCTACACCGTTGTGAAAATCCCCGGTTCCGAATCCAAACGGATCTGTTCTCTCTCCGAACGTGGATGTTATTCTTCCGATTCCAGGAGTTAGAGGGCGGGCTCTTGGCATTGATTGAAAAATACTTTCCCGTGTATTCAGATAATCCATGGCATTCTGAAAAACCGGTTGTTGTTTTTTCAACTGATAACTCAGGTATGAAATTTTTATCACGGACTTCTGGTATAAATTCATATTTGAATTCATATTGTCTTTGAGTTCGGAAATATAGAATTCCGGCTCATCCGGTATATAGTCCCTGGTGATGGAACTATCCTTGAGATATTTTTCCCATGCCAGCTGGTTAAGGTCTTCCGAGTTCCGGGAGAGATACTCCAGTGATTCTTCCAGCTCATCTGCCATTTCATTGTAATGCAAAAAGACCAGTTTATTCTGGTATTCCTCATCGAAAATCCGGTAATCTGTCCGGTCGTCGGAACTCCGGATCATGTAAGTTACACTTAAGATCAGTAATAAAAGCAGCATAAAGGAAATGAACAATAAAAGGAGGCCTGAGACTTCTATTTTTATCACATTTTTCTCATTGTGAGGTATAATCAGGAAGGATATCTTCGTTTTTAAGCGTTCAACGGTTCTTAAAAAATACTTTTTGATTTTTATCTGAAACAGTATCAGTTTTTCGCTGAATGAAAGATCTGGCTGGTATCTGCTATTTTCCAATGATTGCCTGATGTATTATACTTAATTAGAATCCCTTTGTGTAACGTCAATTTTTACTTGCCCGCCCGGGTAACTTTAATACCGTTGAAATGAGAGTCATGCTAAAGTTTTTTTCCAGTATTTTCAGCAGAAAACCGTTAAAGGTTGAAAATATCCTCCAATATCCGGAAGGTAAGAGGTACTACAAAGACTACCATATTATCCGGAAAAACCTGATTGATGAAGAAGCACTCAAAATCATTCACAGGTTGAACAAATTCGGATACAAAGCATATCTAGTTGGTGGAGGCGTCCGTGACATCCTGCTCGGAAGAAAGCCTAAAGATTTTGATGTAGTTACAAGTGCTACTCCAAACCAGATAAAAGGTGTTTTCAATAACTGTAGGATCATCGGAAAGCGTTTCAAAATCGTTCACGTTCTATTCAAAGGCAATGTAATCGAAGTTTCAACATTTAGATCGTTACCGGAATATAAACTCGGAAAACCTAAATCAGATCAGGATTACCTGATCAAGAGAGACAACAAATACGGTTCTGCCAAGGAAGATGCGGCAAGAAGAGATTTTTCAATCAATGCGCTTTACTATGATCCAAGAAATGATTCGATCATCGATTTCGTTGGCGGATTTGAAGACATTAAAAACAAAATCCTTCGTGCGATCGGTGATCCGGAGATTTCATTCAAAGAAGATCCTGTGAGAATGCTGAGAGCAGTGAAATTCAGTGTGATTCATGGACTTGATATCGATAGAAAAACAAAACAGGCCATCAAGGCTCATAGAACTGAAATAACGAAGGCATCTACCTCCCGGATGCTGGAAGAATACAACAAAATTTTTAGAACCTGGAAAACTTCGATAATTTTCCAGGGACTCGCTGAAAATCATCTTCTCGAAGTTCTTTTCAAAGAAGTTGCGGATAATCTGAAGAAAAAATCCGAGTGGAAGGAAGATTTTCTCGAGACCAGCGTCGGCAAGCGGCTTGTCATTGCAGACCGGATGCTGAGCGAACGGGAAGAGTTGACTTCAGTAATATTCTTTGCAATTTTATTTAGCGATCTTGTTTCAGACGCATTGGATAACGAAAATCAGAATATAGTTCAATCTATACGGAATAGTATTGAGCCAATTTGCAAGCGCCTGGAAATTCCAAAGCGTGACAAAGATAGACTTTTGAAAATATTTGCTAGCCAGGCCAGATTCCTGAAAACAGAAGATGAAAACGCGGTTCAAAACGAATTCTTCCGAAAGAAAGATTTTTTTTACGAAGCATTCATGATTTTCAAAATCAATGCAATTGCGAACAACGATGAAAAATCAATTCAGGCAGCATTTTTCTGGGAGATTTCTACAAGGAACAGGCCGAAACCCTCCCAGCGTGGTATTCACCTTGAGAATTCTCCTCATACCAGCCGGCCTAAAATGAGTCATAACCGTCAGGGCCGGAAAAGATTTCCTGATAAAAAGCCATTTGGCCAGGAAGGAACAAAAATTGTCCATGAAAGATCTCATGAAAGAACAAATCCGGATGTAATTAAACCCGTATCTTCTGAACCTGCGAATGAAAATTTATTGAAAACGGAAGGGACTGATAAGCCAAAGCAGGAGATCCGGAACAAGAGAAATAAAAACAAGTTCAGACGTCATCGGAAAATGAAAAAAGACAGGGCTATAGCGGCGGCTTCTTCTGGCTCTAATCCAAATCCACCGGCCCCAGAACAGAGTGGTGGTAGCAATGAAACTACCGGAAACAATGCGGGTTCTGATTCTTGAAGAAGAATTTCTTTTCTTCTCTTTTTAATTTTTCTAAATACTGTTTTTTTTTAATTTGT
>JAIOQL010000002.1 GCA_021413405.1 Leptospira sp. | reverse complement strand
TAGGTTGAACACCGCTTTCTCTTCCCGGTCATAAAACCGCGCATCCCTGTCCTGTCTCTTCTCCGGGGCTGTGTAAAATTTTTTCTAATTGAACATTTTTTATGAAGTTAATTACCGATGGATCCTGGCCGGACAAAGAATCGGTGTAACAGAAAAAATCTGTTTTTCCCGCGCCCGGAAAAAAAAATATTCCGTTCTTTCTCTGGTTAGAATTTGTTTTCAGCTCAACCTCAAAAATTGTCTGATCGTCTGCAAATTTTTGTAGTATAGGCGCCCTTTGAATCTGGGATCCGGGTGATGCCAGATTGACAAAACTTCCGTTTTGTAATTTGGATTTCGTTTGGAATGTAATCCTGGTTCCTGAATGAAAATCGATAAAATCCGGTTTTATCATACCGAAATTATTAAGAAAATAGATACTTTTCTGGTTTCCTTCCCCGGTTAGAAATTTTCTATCCGAATTTCTTTCATACACAGTGGCATTCGTCCAGAATTCTGGATCATCCAGAAAAGAATTTTTTTTGAAATTCGAAAAGTTTGAGGAAATCGATTCATAGGAATTTTTCAAAAAGCACCGGCTCCGGGAATTATTCTCAAAATAGACGTATGTCCGGAAAACTCCTTCCCCCAATTCAAGAAGAGGGGATTCCGGGCTGTTTCCGGAAAAGCAGACATCCTTTCCTGTCAATGTAACTGAATCAGAACCTGTTTCATACGAAGAAGTGAATGTTCTTTGATTCAGTTTGTAAGATTTTTCTTTTATCCGGAAAAATTCACTTTCGAAAGCGTTGACTGTTTCCGGAAGATCCGTCATAAAAAATAATTCACGATTTGAATCGCGGGCACTGGAAGAAAAATTATACGATCCTGAAAGGAGTCTCCTGCCATCAATGATCATGGTTTTATGATGTAGAAGTCCACCTTCGGGAAAGCTGCCCGTTTCCAGAATATCATCATTTCCATCCCTGTAAATTCCGGAGACCAGTCCAAAAAATGATGAAGAGAGATAATTGCCTTCCGGATCGACAGGATCATTATATATTCCCGTAACTTCAACGCCTCTTGCACTTGCTTTTCTCAGTGCATGAGTTATCAATGGATCATAATGATCGAATATCAGATAACGTATCGAAGTATTCGACTTTTCAATTTCATTCAAAATGGAATTTTGAATCTGAATTCCATTCATAGGCGAAGAGAAGAAAATCAAACCGTTTGTTCTAAGAGCCGGCTTTTCATATTTTTCTTTTATAAATCCTGCAAAATCCTCTGATTTATTTTTTTCCAGTCTGAATTCGATGTATCCATTCCAATCACGGACCAGGCCGCCGGTGAAATTTCCGGTTCCTGTAAAGACGACTCTTCCATCAGATATAATCACTTTTGTATGATGGAGCCCGGAACCCTGCCAGATATATACAGGGATGCCCTTCTCGCTGAGTGCACCGTAATCCCTGTCCTTATCTCCAGTTACCGAGACCGCTACGCCTCTCTTTTTTGCGTTTAAAATTTCCTGGATAATCAATTGATCATCAATGGAATATAAATGTATTTCAAGCGAAGACCTGGTATTCCGTATAATTTCGATGATTCTTTTTTGAACGTTTTCCTTATCAACTGGGTTTGAAAAACGTCCCGGAAACGAAAAATATGTTTTAACAGACGAATCTTCGGGAAGAATCAAAAGCAGTTCGTTAATTCTATTTTGATCCCTGGAGTGAATATTGCAAAATAACTGGAGTATAACCGGTATTATTTCAAGAATCAGAAATGTTTTCAAAAGAAAAAGCCTGCCTGAAAAATAATTGCGGTCGCAGAAAGATGCAAGTTCCCAGGAACCAGCAGTTTCGAAATTATCAGGCCCAAATAATAATTGTCCCTGTTCCTGTCTCCATGCCTGATAATGAAAGACAACTCGGATAAGAAGTATTTTGCATAATCCCGCTTTTGAACGGAAATAGATCCGGGCGACTCCCCTGCAATCGTCCTTGGAATCAAATAGTCATAGTTGAGTTCAAAAACAGATTTACCGGAATGAAAAGATATGCCGCTTAACGCACGAGCCGAATTCATTCTTCCAGTTTCAATTGAATTCCTTTTCTCGAGCCCGACAGGTGTTATCCAGCCGGATGGATAAAAATTGAGACCTTGCGAAAGAATAACCGAATTTCCCGGATAGGAGCCCATACCGATAAATCCGGATTCAATCACTTCACCCTGTTTGTTACGTTTGTCAGAATCAGGCAGAAATAAATCAAATTTGAATTCAAATCTGGATATCTTTCCGGAAA
>JAIOQL010000253.1 GCA_021413405.1 Leptospira sp. | reverse complement strand
ATAAAAGAATTAGGCAAAGAAAAAACTCTTATACTTTCCACCCACATTCTCCAGGAAGTGGAAGATATTTGCGAAGATGTTATCATCATCAGTAAAGGAAAGATCGTTGCAAACTCAAGCGTAGCCGGATTAAAAAAAGGCAATGGAGTTTTATTTACAGTAAAAGCCGGATTGGAAAAAATCCAATCCTTATTTCCGGAAAAAGAATTTTTAAGCGTCAGACAACATTCTGAATCTACAGTCATTCCAGAAAACTATAACTCTTTTCTCGTTGAGATGGAACACGAAAAACCGGAACTTGTATTTTCAAAACTGGCATCCACCGGGCTTGAAGTCCGCGAAATAAAAATTTATCATCGTTCGCTCGAATCAATTTTTGAGGAGCTGACGCGAAACTAAATCATGAAAAATATAAACATTATTTTTAAAAGGGAATTCTCCACATATTTCAATACACCTATTGGCTACATTTTTAGCGCATTTTTTCTTTTGCTGATTTCCTTCCTTTTTTTCTTTGGTCTCGGGGGAAATTCTTTCTGGGATATGAAAGTTGCAAGCATGGAACAATATTTTCTCTGGGTTCCCGTGCTTTTCATTATTTTTATACCGGCTGTCACTATGCGTTTATGGTCGGAAGAAGAACGGTCTGGAACAATTGAAGTTCTGTTGACGCTCCCTGTTGCGGACTATGAAATAGTGATCGGAAAATTTCTGTCCGCCTGGGCATTTCTATCCGTAACTATTTCCGGTGGAATTCTCGTTCCTTTGACGATCTGGACTTTGGGAGACATTGATTTCGGACTGGTCTTTTCCGGTTTCACCGGATCACTTTTTCTGGGCGGTGCCTATCTAAGCGTTGGAATTGTCATCTCTTCTCTTACAAAAGATCAGATTACTGCCTTCATTCTTACCCTTCTAGCGAGCCTTCTCCTTTTCTTAATGGGTTATCAGCCGATTTTACAGTTCTTTGGAAAATACGCGGGCTCTCTTTTATCCTTCCTGTCTCTCTCAGGACATTTTGAATCATTCCGGATGGGAGTTATTTCTTGTCAGTAATTATTTTCATGCTATATGTGAATGTATATATTCTGAGGGGTCGCAAATGATCAGTTATTTCAGACGTTTTGAAAAAAACAGATCGTTTTTTCTGATCAATTCGATTCTGCTATTTCTGCTCACCAATTATGTTTTGTCAGACTGGAATTGCAGAAAAGACCTGTCACGATTCAACCGGTTCAATCTGACCGAAAGCACGGAAAGAGTCCTGAAAAATCTTCCCGAAAAATTATTTATCGATGCATTTTATTCTTCTGATGTTCCAGGTGAGTATAAACCCCGTCTTGATCTCGCCAAGGAAATGGTGAAAGAAATTGCAGGGGTGAACAGATCAAAAGTCGAACTAAGATTTTTTGATCCTGATTCCGGAGAGGCTGACAGAAAAAAAGCAAATGAATTCGGTATCGAACCACAAACACTTCAAAAAGTGGAACGTGGTGCGGCGGAAGTCAAACAGGCCTATTTTGGAATATCTCTTACGTTAGGCGACAAGTCAGAGGTTATTCCGGTAACTTTCTTTGCCGAGCAGGTGGAATACCAGATCCTTTCTACGCTCAAGAAAATGCTACGCAAAAATACTTCTTCCGGTGTGGGAATTCTGAAAGCACCCGGTGCAAACCTGGCTCCTCAGCCTGGTCCTGGATCCGGAAAAGATACATTTGGAGTATTCATAAACCAGGCATTTTCAATTGAAAATGGACCGGTCAGTGAAATCACAATTAACGAAGAATCTGTTCCGGAAGAAATCACTACTTTGATCTGGGCAGGCTCTCCTTCTCTCACCGAAGCAGGCAGATACAACGTTGATCAGTTTCTATTGAAAGGAGGTAACCTCGTCATTTTTGCAAAAACAATGGATTTCAGCCTGGAACAAAGAAACCGGATGGGCGGCATGATGGGGATGGGTGGCGAAGGAATGGCCCGTGCTTCTGCTGAAGCTGCAAAAACCAAAGAATTCACGACTCATTATGGATTCGAAGTAAAGACGGATATGATTCTTGAACCTGACAGCTCAATGCCTATTGGTCCCCTTGTCCAGGTCGAGCCGGGAGTGATTGGAAGATACCATTATCCACTTTGGATAATTGCTTCAAAAAAACAGGATGGGATCTCAAATAAAAGTATTTTTACAAAAAATACAGAGGCACTCCTCCTCCCATGGACTTCCGCAATTGAATTTAATCCCGAAAAACAAAAAGATGCTATCTATAGTCCGATAGTTGAGAGTTCGCCTAACGCATCGAGGAAATCTGATTTTCTTATGATTGGTGAAACTCAAATTGCAAACTCACAGATGACTCCGGAAGGTAAAAAAATTCCGCTCGCAATACATATCGAAGGAACTCTGACTTCTTTCTTTAAAAAAGAAAACCTCCCGGGAAAAGTAAAAAAGGAAACGCATCTTGAAAAAACGGCAGAGGGAAAAAAATCCCAGGTTATTGTTTTTGGCTCTCCTTACATCGTATCTGATATTCTGGCAACGAGAGAGTTCCGGGAAACGTTTCAGGAAACAAATATTCCCTTCGTCATGAATCTTCTGGATGCATTGTCAGGTGATACGGATCTTCTTGCGGCACGGGGAAAGAAAGCAGG
>JAIOQL010000001.1:551-2110 GCA_021413405.1 Leptospira sp. | reverse complement strand
AGACAGGAGGTCTGGACGGGTTCACAATTCTGGGCAATGAAGAGAGGAGATGTGATCCCAATGTCCCCGAGGAATGCGGCTTGCGCCTGCTGTCTCAGATTTGGCTGATTTGCCTTCCAGCCAAATCGTCCTGTCTTCATGGTTCCCGTAGCAAAATCATAGACCAGATTCATCCTACCTGAAATCCCGTCTCCATCGCGGTCGTTTGGATCCTCGAAAGATTTTATTGTGGTTTCGCGTATCGCTTCGAGTAAACCTAACCCTGGAATCATTGGTGCGGTTCTGGGAGAAAAAAGAAAGGAAGCGGGTGTTCCGAAATTCCATGTGAAATTATAGGCAGGGCGTCTAAGCGAATAAATTTCTCCATCTGGAAATGTTCCCGGGATCTCGGTATAGGAAACGGTTGAGCTTCCTTCTGCTGAAACGCCACCGCTTGCAATTCCCTTGTCGTTCAATTGACCACCGTAGTTTGTAACTCCAACAGGGCCTCCAGTGACAGGATCCGAACCGGAAACACTGAGGCGGATGAGCATAGACAGCATTTGTGATTCAGAGGATGTGGGAGGCCTTCCTCTTCCGTCTCTTTGGTGGCAACTAACGCATGCCCTCTGGTTGAACACAGGTCCAAGACCGTCGATTCCGGAAGTGGAAGCAGGTGCTTCCACCCAGGTAGAATCAAACACTGAATTTCCGGGTTCAAAAAAATCTATTCTCCTTTCTGCCAATATATTCGATCCCGCAATATTGAAAGCGTCCCGGGTTGAATCAAATGTGGTTGTGTCCCCACCTGAAAATTCTTCCCCGGGATCTTCATCCATCCCCGCCAAAAAAAGAAGTACAATGATTTCCTTGTTCTTTTTTTTTCCGGGCCTATCGGAAAAGATTTCCAATATCAGGCAATTCTGGATCAGGGTGGAAATCAAAATCAGGCTGAAGAATCGCTTTAAACCCGATAAACCGGCAGGGATTGTGATTCCTATCCTTGTCGCATAACGTATGAATTTCCAGATCATCTTATTATCGCCGTAATTTCCAGGGACTGTCCTAATTTGCGCTTATCGTTATTCCTAACGACTTTCCGGCTGTTATCGTGTCATCTGAGATTTTTTGGATCGTAGTTTTAACTGTCGTCAATTTGGACCTTTCCGGATCTCCCGAAAGGATCACCTGGTCATACCTTCCGGATATCCCGCCAGTTTTCGTAGAATCAAAAGTGTCTCGGGCCGAAGTAATGTTTGTTTTTAATGAATTAGCAGAAATAATTTCATCAAGACCCGCTCCGGTCTTCCCGTTGAAATCTCCCGTGAAGACATTCAGCACTCCCTGGGCATCATAAATAAAATCTTCCTTGGTCAGATCACTAAAACAGGAATGCTCATCCTCCTGGTCTCCGGATTCAACTCCTTTGAGTCTTTCTCCGCCCCATTCCTGTTTTGCAAATTTTGCAATCCCGGTAAAAATATTTTTTAATGAACCGGAAATATCTTTTTTGAATTTAATATTGTAGGACCCTTTATTTGGTTCCCATAGGTCTACTAGTTCCTTTAGACTTGATACGA
>JAIOQL010000001.1:0-533 GCA_021413405.1 Leptospira sp. | reverse complement strand
GAGTCGTTGTGCAGGTCCCTGATGTCGCAGCAAAATCTGAACTTGAACCGGGACCCGGACCGGTCGTGCTTACGTCAGATCCCCAAAGCAGGAATTCCACTGAGTGCCATCCCACTGAAATATTCTTTGCAGAGTCTGTACAGGCAGGAGTGCAGGTTGCCGATCCCCCATTCGCATTAAAAAGCGAACTGGAAGTATAAGCAGTCGGGCTGCTATTATTAGTCATATAGGTATCAATGTATTGCTCATCCATTGGCCATGCATTTATGATCGGTTCGATCGTTGCTGGTGAAGATGGATTACCTTTGTTCCATTCGTTTGAATTGTCGATTGGGCCGTTCTAAAAACGAAATGCTTCCGATTGGAGATAGATCCTTCTGGCTTCTGTATATGCTGTTCTGACGGCTTCAAATTTTGTAGAATCCGGGGAAGCTACAAACGCATTTACTGCTGTCTGGAGAGACTGGGTTTTTGCATAAGCGAGACTGTAAGTTTCATACGCAATATTGTCAGCGAAGTTGTTCACCACATCC
>JAIOQL010000045.1 GCA_021413405.1 Leptospira sp. | reverse complement strand
GGTTGGACTTGTTATTTCTTTTATTTGTAAGACCATGTTTCTGGCTGATGATTTGAATTCTTATAGAGAGAGCGAATAGATTTTCACTGTGGATCAACCAGAATTTGTTCTGGAATATCGAAATTTATAGAGATTTGTCCCAAATCTGGCATATTTTGAGATGGTCGCGGGAGTTTTTCTAATAGTTTGAGTGAAAGAAATCGGATGAGCAAGCAAGGCTGTCGGATCTACGCCATCAAATGCCTTATCCATGCGTCTGGAAATGCCTGGGGTTGAATCCATCTCCAGAAGAATAACAAACAGGAAGGTAGCAGTCATCCCATGCATTGCAGCAATAAGTTTTAATTCTGCCCAGTCTTCATTGTTTGGCCGAAAACTTCTGAGTTTCATGTTCTGTCCTTTTGCCTGAAACTTAGTCTTGATTCCGTCATAACTCGGCAAAGCCCCTGAATAGCAAATGCATCTGTACCGATTCAATAAGGTTTTCAGATACACGGTCAATTGAGAAGAATCACGAGCTTTCATTTCAAGTAATGGCATTAATATTTCTGGTATGTTAAGAGTAGAGGAAGTCTCTGTCTTTAATCGATAGTTTATTTTATTGTTCCAGTTATTCTGGATGAGTATTGTAACATCAATTTCTTCCGATTTTAATCGCATCTTTTTATCCTCTATTAGATTTATTATTTAAAAGCAAGAAGCCAGTCACTACGGAGCGTTTCAAAGTTTTGCCAGACCTGCCGGCAGGATTCAAACAAAAGCCTTCCATAATAAGATTTGTCATATTTTAAAAAATCATTTTTAGTTCTCATTTTGATAAGTTCATCAGTAATAAATCGCTTTGATTTATCAGAACTCCTTTCATCTAAAACAACGTAAAATATTTTTTCGCCCGGCTGAATTTCAATATTACTGGCAAGGAGTTGCTTCATTGACAGAAAATTCGCATTTTCAACGGTATATTCATCCATTGATTTACCAGCTGTCTTTCTGAGTAAAAGCTCACTCCAGGGAACGAGTCCTGACTCTAATTGATTAAGATATTCTTTATACAAAAGATCAATTTTGAAATTTAAGTCTGAAAATTCTAAAATTGAATCGGCAGCACTCATAATTTTTAAGATCTGCAACTGAAATTTTTTTATGAAAACAGGGGTATCTCTTCTCCTCGAAGCAATACCACGCATTTTCAATTCATCACTATAAAATTTACCAAAATATCGGTTTGAAACGGGCAAAAGAGGATCGCTTCTTGAAAATTGGTATACCAGCCATTTATATCTTCCCTCAACCTTCATTTGGATTTTTGTTTTTTCTTTAATCGTCTGACAAAGATCTGATAGCTCCGGTAAATCCAGATAAACCCCACTTTTCCTTCGAATAAAAATGCAGTCTGTTATCGCATGTGAAAATTCAAACCCGGAATCTTCGGATGCATCTTTAGCCTCTAAAAGTGCCTTCCTTCCAAAAGCAGTTACTGATTCATGACTTTCAATTCTTCCAAATTTTGCATTACGATATCCAAGATATCCGAATGAAGTTACAAGCATCCACTTCAGGCTATTTTGTTTTGCGTCTATAATTTCTGCCCTTTTCCCGGAGGATTCAGCAATTTGTTCTTTGTAATATTTTCTTCTATCCAGTATTTTACTCAATGCTTCCGATACTACTCCTGTCCGTTTCACGCATATGTGATAGCCCGCTTCGGGAACTCTTGGCGCATCAGGATTATCCCTGCAACAATCACAATTTACTGTTTCCGGAGAAATATTGTGCAAAACCATTATAGAAGGATACATCTGGCTGAAATCAAGTTGCGCCATATTTTCATACATCCCGGATTCTTTAGTATCAGGCTGAAAAATTAACCCTCCCTTATCTACCTTTAGTAATTCTGAAAATGTTTTTTTACTTTCCACTTTCGATTTCTGCCAGGGGACAAGATATCCTCTCCTGATTGCCACATCTGTTTCAATTGCGGTCAATGCAGCACCGGTTGAAGATCTGGCCAGTCTCTGGACCGGAAGCCGGCTGATCCTCGCAAGCTCTATAGTGCCAAAAAGTTGCGTTTCTTTATATGCAAAGGAATTCGAACTGTCTATGTGCCATCGTCCAAAAAGTGGATAACTTGGAGCACGATAGATCATATTCCCATAGGTATTATAAGATGTACCTTTTGTAATAATTTTTCTTGTTATCAGTGGAATTCTATCCCGGTCAAAATGAAGATTTACTTTAAAACTTTGGGCAAGATGAAAGAGCGCAGGAAAGATTGCTTGGTCTCCGTAGTTAGAAAGAATTATATCCGGATCTTCCCTGAGAAGTATCTCATTTAATTCAAACAATCTTTCCTTTGGATGAGAGAATGGAATTTCATAGTAATGTGCTCCGCAATTCAAAATCAGCGGATTTTCCTCCGAAAGCCCGAGCCTGTGGTTGTATTTCAGCGACATATTCATGATCCTGAAATCCGGAAGTTCGTAATCATAATTTTCAATGTCGTCTAACGCTTCAACCGATAGTATCTGCTTATGATTAAAATTTTCTATATAGTTTATCCTGATTTTTCCAAGAGGAAAAATTCCTTTACTGAACATATAACCGGTAGGAATCTCAATATCTGTGTGATATATGTCCATTTTTCCATAAAGTGCATAAAGTTTTTTCAGGATCTTCCGGAGAACAGACGGTCTGGAAATTATTATTTTTAGTACGTTGACCTCCCGGTTTTCATAAAATCGTGTTCTGGTGGTCCACTCAGGTTTATCTTTTACTGCATCGAGTTCATAGAGCCGCTTAACCGCAGAACGTATGAGATTGATAGGACCTTCGAGATAAATAACCGGAAAAAAAGTATCTGTGAACATAACCGGATTCCTGTCCTTATCCAGTATCAAAACAGAAATTTTTTCTTCGATATGATAAATATCGAACAGGCATCCTTCCGCAGTTTCAACCCGTCCTTTATTTTCTAACGCAGAAGTCATATTATTAATTTTCCTGTTTCTCCGAAAGATCCCGCAATTTTGCTTTTACTTTTTCCACTTC
>JAIOQL010000252.1:11389-16372 GCA_021413405.1 Leptospira sp. | reverse complement strand
TAGTTTTGCCCGCCCCGTTCGGGCCAAGAAGTCCTGTTATTACACCAGGCCGGACATTGAATGAAATGTTTTCAATGGCTATCCGGGAATTGAATTCTTTTGTCAGATTCTTAACTGTCAGCATGCTACTTTCTTAGATTTGCATTAATTTTTTCTGTCCTCAGTTGTCGAGAAAAATTTTAAACCGGATTTGCTATATTTTTTTGCTACGATAAATACTGCATATCCGTTTCAAATCGCAAATTTCGCAGAGTGGAGGGAAATAGGATCCCTTACATTTTTTTAATATCCCCAGTCTGCTCAAAGGAAAATCAAAACGCAATGGATCATCGGCATTGATTTTTTTGAATCCATCCGTAATCAGTTCACATTGTTTTCTGTCTATTGATTTACGGTTTGTCAGATCGAGAATCTTTCCCATTCGCAGAATATGGACATCCAGCGGAAACAGCAGTTCTGATTCTGCAATCGAATCATATATCCCAAAATCAGGAAAATTTTTTCGGACCATCCATCTCAGGAACATGTTATATCGCTTATGGGAAGCGTCGGGCTTTGCCGAACCAATGAGAAATTTCAATCCGTAACTTAAATTTACTTTTCCTGAAATCCTGACAATTTCCATTGCCAGAAAATTTTGGAAGAAGCAGATTTTTTGAGTAACACTTTGTAACGTTTTATCAAAATATTCTTCAAGAGAACCATTTTGTGATTTTTTTAGAAGCGAGGAAAGCCCCCGGAGAAAAAAGTAAATATCTTCAGATGTCTGGAATCTGTATTTCCGGATATTTCTTATAGTAGAATTCAGATTGCCGTTTAGAATATAATTATAGGGAGAATTTCCTAAGGTCGCGAGTAAATGGGAAATGTGGCTTTTTATGGATTGAACGTTTCCATATGAAAAAAGAGCAGAAATGAAGGAAACAATTTCTATATCTCTTTCCGATTCATAACCATGAGCAAAAAGAATCGGGTCTGATTTGATAAATTCTGAATGGCTATATCGAATCACCAGTTCCTCAAGGATATCTGATTTTAGAGTTGATGGTTCTTTTTTGCTTTTCATGGATGATTGTTTGATGTGAATTCAATGCTTGAATTCGAAAATCGCGGAGTGCCGACAAAAAAAATCAAAAACAGGAAATTATTTTCAAATTTTATAGTACACAAGTGAATATTTTTTACCTGTATATAGTAAGACATTAATAATTAATAATACTATTACGGAATTAGGTAATGCAATGAAAATTAATTCAAAAATTATCGAAACGACTCTTTTAATTAAAAATCAATCGAGTTATCTGGCTGATTACAG
This sequence comes from Leptospira sp., assembly GCA_021413405.1. Classification (GTDB taxonomy): domain Bacteria; phylum Spirochaetota; class Leptospiria; order Leptospirales; family Leptospiraceae; genus JAIOQL01. The sequence continues at coordinate 15,057 of JAIOQL010000252.1, read as the reverse complement.
AAAATTCAGGAAAACTGCCTCATGTTTCAGAATTCCCAAAAAACTATCTTTAAATTTATACCCATTAATAGGCGGACCAGCCCGAGTAGATGAATATCTTCATAAATTACTAAATAAATACAGAATTCTATGTTATTCCGGTTCGCTAGTTAGATTTGACGGGGAGAAATTGAAATACCAGAAGAAAAATCATGAATGGGATCGGGCTGATTTTCGTCCTTATGCCGGTGACTGGACAGAACTACGAATTTTATCATCAATGCATGGAATGACGATGACAAAATTTTTTGTGATGCTGGCTGAATTGGATATGGAAACGATGGGAGCTGCTATGGAGAATGCTCTTGAAGGCGTGGATCCTGCTCTCCTTTTAAATCGACCAATTCAATACAAACAATTTTTATTTAAAAACAAAGGCTATGTCAAAAAGAATATTCTATTCGGAAAAAAAGTGCATAGGTTTAAATGGAGAAAGTATTTCTGATTTATTGAAACATTAAGAAATAATTTACAACCTGTTCTAATCACTCAAGAAATCTTCCTACAAAAAAATCGTATAAAAATGCCCCTGCCAGTCCCCCTAGTAAAGGCGCAACGATCGGAATGCAAAAATAATATTCTCTGGCCGTAAAAACCAACTGACCCCAACCTGCAAAATAAGAAAGAAGTCTTGGTCCAAAATCTCTGGCGGGGTTGATAGCATATCCAGCATTTCCGCCGAATGACATTCCGATTGCTACGACAGTTAATCCAATAATAAAGGGAGCTCTATTGATTTCATTGGACTGGTTTCTTTCATCCGTTACTGCGAAAATCAATATCACCAAAAGCGATGTTCCGACAACCTGATCCACAAAGGCACCGAAATTCGATACAAACGTTGCAGGATATGTTGCAAATATTCCGGCAGTTTTCAGGCTTTCCAGATTTCCCCTTACGATCGAAGAAGATGATTCGAAATGTGCAAAAGCTTCATGATAATTAAAATAGAGAAGTGCCGCCCCCATAAATGCACCGGCTATCTGGGCAACAGAATACGGGATAACTTTTTTCCAGGGGAAGTTCCTCTTCAGAGCGAGAGCAAGGGTAACGGCAGGGTTCAAATGAGCACCGCTAATTTTAGCCGATACGTAAATTCCGAATATCACAGCAAGTCCCCACCCCCAAGTTATGGTTTCATAGCTTCCAAGGCCAAATAGCACCACCATGGCTACTACTCCGTCCCCGAAGAGTATCAGAATGAAGGTTCCGAAGAATTCGCCTGCCATCTCTCTTAATAAAATATTTTTATATTGCAATGTTAACGGAGAGAATCCTTTTCAGCCGGGTGGCTGGATAATAGCTTCTAATGTCGTTGTCAGCTTTTTAAAGATTGGCGATAATTTCCCTGTAGTAACCTTTCCTCCTGTTTCACTCGACTCAATGGATGAGCTGAGACAAATTATTTCTGAAAATGGGGACCTCTACGATGTAATTAAGCTTCCTGATTTCGATATGCCTGAGAATAAAGAGAAAGCAAATCAGTATATCCAGGATCGCATGGAAAATTTCAACAGTCTGGTTATGAAATATGTTGATCTATGTAAAAATAAAGAAAGAAATTCTCAAGCCATAATTGAAGGCGATGGGATCCGGGACTATCTCGATGCTCTTGCCAAGCTATCCCTTCAGTTTAGAAAATCGAGCGGACTTGCCCGGGAAGCAGCGCGTATGAAGGTAGACAAGCTAGTTGATAATTTTGCTGTGAGACATCCTCAGTACGATTTAGAGAATTATAAACGAGCTCTTTCATATCCCGGTCAAAAGGGAGAGGAACTCGCTGGTCTTTATCTGAAAAAATATACGGCGATTTCAGGAGAAGAATATGAGAAGGCTTCGGTTTTAAAACAGCAAATCCAGGAAATGGAATCCTTTCCGGATTCTTCTTTTCCGGATTAACCTTTCCATGTCGGGAATAATCCGTGTCCGGAAATTCCCAAAAGGCTGAAAATTCTTCCAGCTATAAAGTCTGCGATGTCGTCTAACGTCTCAGGCATCTGATAAAAACCAGGGGAAGCCGGTAAAATGATAGCTCCAGCCTCATCGAGAGATAGCATGTTTCTCAAATGAATCCTGTTATAAGGAGTTTCACGCGGAACAAGAATTAATCTTCTCCTTTCCTTCAGAGTTACATCCGCTGCGCGATCAATCAGATTTTCAGTCAGCCCGGAATTCACTGATGCAATTGTTTTCATCGAGCAGGGAATGATGACACAGGCATCCCAGGTATTCGAACCGGACGCTATATCCGCTCCGATATCGGAGAATGGACGTTCCTGGATTTTATTCCGATCTGACGTTATGCCCCATTTATTCCGGATGAACTCGATGATTTCCATTCCGGAACCCACATTTGTTTTATATTCTTCGCAGAAAATACGTATTCCCGCCGGGCTCGCTACAAGAAATGTTTCTCCGGGAATTTCCAATAGTGCTTTCAGGAACCTGGCGGCATAAATGGACCCGCTTGCTCCTGCAATCCCTACAACCAGTTTCATGCTGGCATTATTCCTAATTTTGAAATAAGAAATGACCAGCGGTCAATGATGACTCCAATAAATAAAAAAACGCTTATGGATGCGTTTATATGAAAAAAAGCAATGGGCAGTTTTTGCAGATTATCCGGTGATATAAGGCGATGTTCAATAATCAGTAGAACTCCGGTGACTGACACAAACCCGAAATATATTATACCGAGTTCTGCATAGATACCAGCGGAAATAAAAAAAAGAAACGCGGCAATATGAAACATACGTGAAATGAGAAAGGAATTCCTGATTCCGAATTTAACTGGAATAGAGTGAAGTCCGAGGGAAATATCTATTTCCCGGTCCTGCGTTGAATAGAGAATGTCAAATCCGGAAATATGGAAGAGAAGTCCAAAAAATAGCAGGAAAGGGATCAGGGAAATATTTTCAGTAATTGCGAGCCAGGCTCCAAGAGGTGCAATACCTATTCCGAATCCAAGGATAATATGACAGAAAAAAGTGAATCTCTTGCTGTAGGAATAGAAAAGGATAGCGGCTAACGCAGGGAATGAAAGTAAGAAACATGTTTTATTAATAAAAAAAGTTGATACGATGAAAATGACCGAAGAAAGGATTACGAACAGGAGAACGGATTTTTCTGAAATGGTTCCCGATGGGATTTCCCTCATTGCGGTCCTCGGATTTTTTTTATCGAATTCTCTGTCTACATACCGGTTAAAACCCATTGCAGCGCTTCTTGCTGAGACCATACAAATCAGAATCAAACCTAAAAGTATTAAAAGATTCCCAGGTGGTTTCTCCAGGCTGCCGATTGCCAATACCGCAGAAAATGCAGCAAATGGAAGAGCGAATAACGTATGAGACAACTTTACCATTTTACCATAATCAAATAATGATCGAAATACCGGTTTCATGAATTACATTGTTTTACGGCAATTCCAGGATAAAAGTACAATTTTATCTCCACTTTTCAAGGGAAATGGTTACCAAATGGTATCGGGGTTTTGTTCATTTCTATCAGATTTCATCGTGCCGGATTATAAGGTAAAAACAGATCCCAAAAATGCTTTTCCAACTGCCGATCCGGAAAAAAATATCCCGCATTGCAATTGGAATAAACCCGATTGCCACGAAATAAAT
>JAIOQL010000252.1:9732-11367 GCA_021413405.1 Leptospira sp. | reverse complement strand
AAATAAATCAGGTGAATTCGTGCTTCCGGGATTGCAACTGATTTCGCAGAGTAAATACACGCGAAAAAAAGAGGGGTCAGAAAAATGAGGGCTTTCATTTTCCTGTTCCTGAAAATATAAAATAATAAATATAATCCTGACAGAGTGAAGGTAGAACCAAATCAGGTTCATTTGCCTGCCTAATCGTTCTGTCAGACGTGAAAGCAACTGTCTTCCAAACGAAGCGGAAAATACAACACCGGTGGGAATAAAGATCAAAGCATTTGAAAATTTCATTCTTTGCCCTTACATTCCCGGCTCCGGAGTTTCGGTACGAGGATACTTTTTATAAACCGGTAGAAATTTCTTCTTGTAATCGGCCGATTGAGCCACAAACTATGAGTATGATGCTATTGATCTTTTTGGGTCAGGAAAAACCAATCTTAAAAATGCCGGAAGGCTCATTTATAACTCTCTTCATTGCAATTGCAATCATAGTCATTGCTACAGTCGCCTTTTTTGTTGTGAACAATATCATTCAGAAATCAAAGGTGAAGGACATTCAATGGGATAGGGTGCTTGCTTTTATTTTGAAGAAAGGTTTTTCGCAAAAAGAGGTAAGTGTTCTGGAGGATTTTTTTGGAACATTGTCCGGAGCCGAAAAAGAATCCTTCAATCCCGTTATTAATAAAAAGCTTTGTTATAGTATGCTATATGGATATCTCGTGAATAATGAACGTGTTCCGGCTGATATGCGTGTCCAGGTAATGAGTAAGCTTTTCTTTGAAAGGCAGACGGATTTTGAACCAAAGACTACGATGGATCTTCATACAGGGGAAGCATGCTCTCTTGAGATGACATCAAAAAATATATTTACAGTCATTATGAAGCAGACGGCTTCTAAATTGCTTCTGAAGAATAATAAGCAGATGCCGGAAGAAAATAATTTGAGTATCCCTGTCTCAGTATACGCTTTCCGGAACGGGTTCGGGGGATTTGCTTTGCTCGGAAATATAATCGCGGTTGTAAAAGAGGGAATTGTATTTGACCATAACGGAAAAATTGAGGCAAGGGGCGAGCAGCACCAGATGACAAGTATTGAGCTTCCTTTTGAGCTCAGAACATCGATAATATCCATACGGGATTCCGGGCATAATCCGGCAAAGGGAGGAGCAGCTTCTATTAGTGACACAATCAACGAACTTGATGAGCTGCTCGGAAAGAGACCTGCACCAAAAATTGAGAAGACTACAGAGAGTGTTCCAGCGCCAAAACATACGTTCAAAGAAGAACTGAAAAGTTACGGGATGACCGAAAAAATTTCGGACAGGGGACTCATCTTCCGTTTCGTATCTGCGCCACCTGAGGATCTCATGAAACGAAACGAGATTTGGGAAATCAGTCTGAAGCTTCCAAATGGATTCACATTTGTTTGTAGGGGCGTAATTGTACAGGCTGGTGCAAGGCAAGGTGCATATCTTTTCAAATATACAGAGATTTCAGAGACTGCAAAGAAAATCATTATCGGGCAGATCAGAGATCTTGGGGCGGAACGGGAGCAATTTTGACCGCATTCACTATCAAGTAATTTCGGGAATCATTCGAAAATCAGTTTAGTGCTTCGCAATATTATTATCTTTGCCACCTTCATTTTTT